>CAZJZA010000068.1:0-8754 GCA_964550355.1 uncultured Halobacteriales archaeon | reverse complement strand
TGCCACATGGGAACCCGGGCGATCAGACACGCGACCAGCTGGCGGCTGTTGGGGACGTGATGGCGAGTATGGGTGTGATGCTGGAGACGACGGCCGAGGTCATGGCTCATGGGGGCCCGCGAGCGAAATCCCCTGCCCAGCGCCTCGCGACGATCCGCGCTGCGGGCGAACTCAGGGTCCCGTTCACGACCGGCATCTTGGTCGGGATCGGCGAGGACTGGCGGGACCGGGCCGAGAGCCTCCTCGCCATTCGCGCACTACACGAGCGATACGGCCACATCCAGGAGGTCATCGTGCAGCCGGTGACCCCGAATGACCGCTGGGACGGAAAGCGACCGGACCTGGCTACCCTCAGACGGGCCGTCGCCATGGCCCGACACGCGCTTCCGGACGACGTTTCCGTCCAGGTTCCGCCCAACCTGGCCGAGATCGAACCCCTTCTCGACGCCGGTGCCGACGACCTCGGGGGCATCTCGCCGGCGACGGTCGATCACGTCAACCCCGACTATGCCTGGCCGGCCCTCGACGATGTCCGGGAAACCGTGATCGAGTCGGGGCGGTCGCTCCACGAGCGCCTCCCGGTCCATGGACAGTTCCTTCCCGACACCGGGCTCGAAAACGAGTGGATCGCAGAGCCGGTGGGGCGGGTTATCTATGGTGACACGAAAGAGGGCCGCCGATACCGGAGAATTATTGGGGACAACGGCGGGCCGCGGGTGTAAATTACCCCACCCTACTCCCTCGGCACAAAAGCACCTCGCTTCGAGCTGAATCGGCCGCCCCGATCGAGAATCGCTTCGATCTGGATATTCGGCCGACCCGATCGAGGATTGCTTCGAGCTGAATCGGCCGCCCCGATCGAGAATCGCTTCGATCCTGAGCCGGCCGATAAATCAGGGATCCGGCACCTCGAAGGTCTCTCCCGGTTCGAGAAGTGGTGTTCCGTTCGCCATCGGCCCCAGCACCGGCCCGTGGGTCTTTCCCTCGGGGTCGATCCGGCGTCGTCGCTCGTAATCAGTCGACCGCTCGACGGGAATCCGATCGATACCGTCAATCATGTCGACGTAGTCGGCGACCGAGCGAAACTCGCCGTGAGTGCCTCCGGCGCGCTTCGTGATCGACTCCGAGAGGATCGTCCCCATGAAGTCGTCGGCGCCCGCCTCGAGGAGGTCAAGAGCAAGGTTGTCGCCGTACTTGACCCACGAGGACTGGATATGTTCGACGTTATCCAGGAAGAGTCGGGAGACGGAGAGTACGAGTTTGTGCTCGGCCGTGCTCGCGCCCCCGTCCACGAGCCCCCGCGTCACAAGAGGTGTGTTCCGGTGGGCGAAGGCGAGCGGGACGAACTCGGTGATCGCGCCCGTCCGGTCCTGGAGGTCCCGGATCCGGTCGAGGTGCATGGCCCGGTGGGCCTCGTTTTCGACGTGTCCGTAGAGCATCGTGGCCGTCATGGGCAGACCCACCCGTGCCGCCGCTTCCATCGCGGAGAGCCACCCTTCCGTGTCGATTTTCCCGGGGCAGATCACGTCCCTGACCTCCTCGACGAGAATCTCCGCGGCCGTTCCGGGGACCGAATCCAGCCCAGCCTCACGGAGCCGGCCGTAGACCGTTTCGAAATTCCAGTCGGTCCCGCGCCGGGCGTGATCGGCTTCCTCCGGTGTCACGGCGTGGACGTGGACGCCCGCGATCGACATGGCCCGGAGCTGGTCGGCGTAGGTTCCGGGATCGATCTCGTAGCGCGAGGGTGGACGAGCGATCGAGTCCGGTGCGCCCCCGAGCATCTCCCGATGTTCCTCGTCCAGGGCCAGTGCAGGGTGCAACCCACTCACCGAAGTGACCTCGGAAATGCCACGTTTCACCGCGTCCCGAACGATTCGGGCCGAGTCCGCCGGTGTTCGGGTGAATCCCCGGTGGTCCCCACTCTGGCCCGTCTCGAACGCCGCGGCGCTGTCTCGATAGTTACAGAACAGACAGCCCGTGTCACAGGCGGTGGTGACGTTGTTGTTGAGGTTCACGACGAAGGTGACTGCATCGCCCACGACCGCCCGGCGCCGCCGGTCTGCGACGCCGACGACCGCTTCCATGCGCTCCGGGTCGATCCCTCGACTCTCTGTCCCGGTGGTGAGCAGTTCGATCGCGTCGTCGACGGAGAGCCGATCGCCGTTCCGGGCCCGCGCCAGGGCGTTCTCGAAGGATTGGTCGGTCGTCGGGGCGTGCTCGAAGTCGAACCGCTCCCGGGGAACGCCAGTCTCGCGAGTGGCCTGGTTTCCCATCGTCACGGCGTAGCCAACACAGCGGCATAAGCCCGCGGGGTCGGTACGAAATGCTTTGATGCCGGGGGTCCCAGACTGGGGTATGACCAGTGTGAAGGACGTCCGGATCGAGACAAAGCCCTCTGCCGGGAGCCTGGGGCGGGGGGCCTTCGTCTTCAGCGACGACTACTCGGTGTTCGACTGGGGCCGGATGCCCGATCCGATTCCGGGGAAAGGCGCGAGCCTCTGTGCCATGGGGGCCTACAACTTCGAGCGACTCGCCGAGGCGGGAATCGAGACGCATTATCGCGGGGTCATAGAGGGCGGGGAGACGATTCCCCTCGCCGCTGTCTCCGAACCCCCGACCGAGATGGCCATCGACATCGCCAGGGTTCCCGAACTCCCCCACGACACGGGTGGGTACGAGTACGACGCCTACCACGAGGCCGGCGGCGATACATACCTCGTGCCACTGGAGATCGTCTTCCGGAACGTCGTTCCGCCGGGGTCGAGTCTGAGAGATCGAACCGATCCCGCCGACTTCGGGCTCGAATACGACGTCTGGCCCGAGGAGGCGGTCACCCTCGAGGAGCCGATCGTCGAGTTCTCGACGAAGTTCGAGAAACAGGACCGCTATCTCGACCGTGAAGAAGCCGCCCGAATCGCCGGTGAGGCGGACCTCGCGGCCCTCGAGGACTGCGCCCGCGAAGTCAACCGCGTCATCACCGAGCGGGCCGAGTCAGTCACGCTGACCCACCAGGACGGGAAGATCGAATGTCTGTATCACGACGGGACCGTCGCCGTCGCGGACGTCGCCGGGACGTTCGACGAGAACCGATTCAGCCGGAAGGGCGTCCAGCTCTCAAAGGAGGTCATCAGGCAGTACTATCGGGAGACCGATCCCGAGTGGGTAAAAGCGGTCAAGACGGCCAAAAATGAGGCCCTCGCGACCCGGAGCCCCGACTGGCGCGAGGACGTCGCCATCCAGCCAAAACCGCTTCCCGAACACGTCCTCAGACACGTCTCGAACATGTACGCGGCGGGGGCGAACACGTACCTCGGCCGGGACCTGTTCGACGCGCCCGACCTGGAAACGGTGCTGGGACACATCGAGCGACTGTAACCGGGCGAGAAGAGACGATTGCCGTTCGGTCGGACTGCCCCCGAACCGAGAAACTCCCCGATTATTCAGGAACGTGGGATACACCCGCGTTTTCAAAAGAGTTTTTGAGCACAATCTCGCAGGTACGCCCGATGACCGCCTACACCGCCACGGTGACAGTGAGGCTCAAACGGGGCGTCCTCGACCCGGAGGCGACGACGACCCAGCGCGCCCTCGAGCGCCTGGGCTTCGAACTCGAGGACCTCCGGTCTGCCGATTACTTCGAGATCGACCTCGAAGCCGAAGATAGCGAGGGGGCCGAAGAACGGGCGATTGAGATGGCCGAACGCCTCCTCGCGAACCCGACGATTCACGAGTACTCGGTGGCGGTCTCGAAGCGATGACGGTCGCGATCGTCCGGTTCGGGGGGTCGAACTGCGACCGGGACGCCGCACGGGCACTCGACTCATTGGACATCGAAAACGAGATCGTCTGGCACGAGGAGGGGCTGCCGGCGGATACCACCGGCGTGATGCTCCCGGGCGGATTCTCCTATGGTGACTATCTCCGGGCCGGGGCGATGGCCGCCCGGGCCCCGATTATGGCCGAGATCAAGGACCTGGCGGCGGAGGGCGTGCCAGTCCTGGGAATCTGCAACGGCGCCCAGATGGGCTGTGAGGCGAGTATGACCCCGGGCGCGTTCACGACCAACGAGAGCGCCAGGTTCCAGTGCGAGCACGTCCACGTCCGGGTCGAGAACGCCGACACCCGGTGGACTGCGGCCTACGAGGAAGGGGAGGTGCTCGAGCTCCCGATCGCTCACGGCGAGGGCCGCTTCGAAATTACCGAGGAAAAGTTGGCCGAATTGAAGGCGGACGGACGGGTGCTCTTCCGCTATTCGACCCCGGACGGAGCGATCACCGAGGAGGCCAACCCGAACGGCTCGACCGACAACGTGGCCGGTATCCTGGGCGAGGCAGAAAACGTGGCCGTCCTGATGCCCCATCCGGAGCGGGTCGCGCTCTCGGACATCGGTCCGACCGACGGGCGGGGAATTCTCGCGGGCTTCGTTCGCGCTACGGTCGCACCCTGACGGGGTCACGGGTGGCGATCCAGCGGTGTGGCCCGGCGTCGTCCCGGACCTCGAACCAGCCGTCCGGACACTCGTAGCATTCACAGATTGGTTCGTCCATGACCTGTCTTCCACGGCGAGTCACTCGCCGCCCCTGAACCTACGGCTGTGGGGGTAATGAAATTCTGGCCCGGAGGGCGGTCCCCGGGCAGCGGAGACGTCCACCCCCGCCGAATCCGCACGTCCCCGGTTCCTCACTCGACCAGCGGCATGTTGTAACTCTTCTCGCGCTCTCGTACGGTTTCCCAGGTCACCTCACACGCACACGAAACCTCCTCGAACACCGTCGGGTCCTGTCGCCGGTTGAAGTCCCCGATCGCCCGCGTGACCGTCTCGTCGCACTCTCCACAGTTGTGTGGGCCCCGGTCGTTGCCCGCTCCGACCGGGTCCGAAACCACGATCGCGTCCGTCTCGGCGGTTCGTTCCAGGACGTCGGCGACCGACCAGAGCCAGGGCGGGCGGTAGCCATCCTCGTAGTAGAGTTCCTCGACGAGCGTATCCTCCATCACGGTCGTGGGATTGACCGAAATCGTGTGGGCGAGGGGAGCCAGTCGCTCGACCGACTCGACGGCGTCCGCAACTGCCTCCGATTCCGTAAGGAAGGGCGGTTTGAGCAGGAGGTATCCTTTCACCCCGGCCCCGACCTCGTGAGCCGTCTTTGCGGCGTCTTCGACTGCATCGAAGTCGAAGTACTTGTTCACACAATCCCGCCTGACCCGGTCGGTCGCGGTTTCGACGCCGATGGCGACATCAGTCGCGAGTCCCGCGTCGAGAAACGGTTCCAGCCGCGATTCGGTCACGAAGTCCGGTAGGCTCTCGATGACGATCCGCTCGCGGTCCGCGAATCGGTCGGCGATTCCCTGCCGACTCGCTGCGCCTACTTCCCGGTCGTCGAGGATCGAGCCCGATGAGTAGAGTTTCACCAGTTCGGCCGGCGCGTCAGCGTTCGCGGTTTCGTACTCGATGGCACCCTCGATCTGGCTCATGAGCGCCTCGTGGCTCACCCCTTCGGCGTTTTCGGATTCTGAGACGTATCCGCACATCGTACAGCCGCCGGCCCTGGCCCAGCGACACCCACCCGTATCGAGGATGATCGTGAGTGAGGACTGAATTCCATCGGGTGTCAGATCCTCGTCGAGCCAGGTCCGGGTCGGCTGGGTCGGGTCGCCCCCTTCGTGCCGCGATCGAAGCCGGCCGGTGGCCCGATTGAGCGCGTCCATCCCGCGCCCGTAGTCGTAGGTTTCCGGATTCGATTCGGCCATTATCGGGTGGAGGGCGTCGTCGCGTAAATCGGCGTCGCTCTGCAAACGTTACCAATTGTGGTTACGTACCGACGCCAAAAACTACCCCCTACCGACCCGTATACAAATGGTGGAGGTTACTTATGACAGAACTCGGTGGATTTAACGATCGCGTGGCCAGAGTCGACCTGAGTGGTGGCTCGGTGGCGTACGAATCGATCCCGGACGAGGACGCCAAGAAGTACATCGGGGCCCGGGGCCTCGGTGTCAAATACGTCTTCGACAACGGTCCGAACGTCGACCCGACCGGTCCGGAGAACATCCTCACGTTCATGACCGGTCCGCTGACGGGCTCGAGGGCGGTCATGTCCGGGCGAATCGCCGTCGTCACGAAATCGCCGCTGACCGGGACCGTTACCGATTCCCACCACGGTGGTTGGAGCGGGGCCCGCCTCAAATGGTCGGGCTTTGACGGCCTGATCTTCGAGGGACGGGCAGACGAACCGGTCTACGCGGTCGTCGAGGACGGCGAAGTCGAACTTCGTGATGCCTCTCACGTCTGGGGGATGACCACTCACGAGGCACGCGAAGCCCTCGAGGAGGAAGTCGAGGGAGAGTACGGCAAGAACTTGAGCTATATGGGTATCGGCCCGGGCGGCGAGAACGAAGTGAAGTACGCCTGTATCATGAACGAGGACGACCGCGCGAGCGGTCGTGGTGGGACAGGCTGTGTGATGGGGTCGAAGAACCTCAAGGCCGTGATGGTCAAGTCCACGACGGACATGCCCGAGCCGGCTTCTCCGGAGAAGTTCGGCGAAGGGACATCTGAGGCCATGTCGGTTGTCCAGGAATCGGACGTCACCGCCCCGAACGAGGGTGGGCTTTCCGTCTACGGGACGAACGTCCTGATGAACCTCACCGAGGAGATCGACGCCCTGCCGACCCGCAACGGGAAGTACACCTCGACCCGGGCCGAGCGGGAGACAGAACCCGATGAACCGAACATCGACTCGGAGAACGTCTCCGGGGAGTACGTCCGGGAGAACATTCTGGTCGACGAGCCGACCTGTCACTCCTGTCCGGTCGCCTGCAAGAAAGAGGTCGAAGTCAGCACGACCGTCAACGGCGAGCAGGTCGACGTCCGCATGGAGTCCCTGGAGTACGAGCCGGCCTTTACCTTCGGTCCCAACTCCATGAACGACGACGTGGAGAAACTCGCCATCATGATCGACCGGTGTAACAAGATGGGGATCGACGCCATCGAGACCGGGAACATCATTGCGATGGCCATGGAGATGGACGAGAAAGGCTACCTCGAGGACGGCATCGACTGGGGCGACGCCGACCAGATGATCGGCCTGATCGAGCGCATCGGCCGCCGAGAGGACGAACTGAGCGACGCACTCGCGAAAGGGGCGGCCGGTGCCGCGGCGGAATTCGACGCCGAGGACACCCGACTGGACGTCAAGAACCAGACGATCCCGGCCTACGACCCGCGCGGCATGAAAGGCATGGCCATCGGGTATGCGACTTCCAACCGCGGCGCGTGTCACCTTCGTGGCTACACGCCGGCCGCGGAGGTCCTCGGGATTCCGGAGAAAGTCGACCCCGTCGAGTGGGAAGGCAAGGGTGAACTCCTCGCGGTGTTCCAGGACCTGCATGCGGTGTCTGATTCCTTTGATCTCTGCAAGTTCAGCGCCTTCGCCGAGGGGATTGCGGAGTACACCGCCCAGTACAACGGGATGACCGGTCTGGACGTTACTGAGGACGAACTCACGAAAGCCGGCGAGCGCATTTACACGCTCGAGCGGTACTACAACAATCTCAACGGCTTCGACGGCGCGGACGACACGCTCCCGGAACGCTTCCTCGAAGGGTCCGAGGCGGGCATCCCCGGACAGGGCGCGGCCGAGGGTGAACTGGTCGAGATGGACCTCCTCAAAGACGAGTACTACGGCGTGCGCGGCTGGGAAGACGGCGTCGTGCCCGAGGAGAAACTCGACGAACTGGGGATCGACGTGGGCCCAGGGACGGGCGTGAGCGGTGCGGCCTCCGCCGACGACTGATCGGGATCGCCTGAAACTACTTTTTTACTTCTTCGAGAACTGGCTTGACCGCTGGCAGGTTTCGACGGAGGCAGGGCCCTTATTAGATCGGGCTAATTGATGGGTAGTATGCCAACCGTCGCTGACATTCGTTCTCACGACGACTCGGATCGACCGCTTACCTTTCTGACCGCGTATGATGCCCCGACGGCCGCTGCCGTCGATGCCGCCGGCATCGACATCAACCTGGACGGGGATAGCGCCGGAAACGCGGTGCTGGGCCACGGCTCCACCGTTCCGGTTACGGTCGAAGAGATCTTGGAGCATACGGCGGGGGTCACCCGGGCAACGGAGGATGCCCTGGTCATCGCCGACATGCCCTTCATGAGTTACGGGGCCGACCCGGACGACGCGATCGAAACGGCCGGCCGGATGCTCAAGGAGGCCGGTGCCCAGGCCATCAAACACGAGAGCGGCCCCAACACCATCGAGTTGACCGAGCGACTGGTCCAGAACGGCATCCCGGTGATGGCCCACCTCGGCCTGAGCCCGCAGAAGGTAAACGAGATCGGTGACCTGACCCGCCGCGCGACCGAAACGGAGGAGGCCCAGGAAATTATGGAACTGGCGAAAGCGCACGAGGAGGCCGGTGCCTTCTCGCTCCTGCTCGAGCACATCCCCGCGAACGTCGCCAAACGAATCAACGAAGAACTCGACATCCCTACCATCGGGATCGGGGCCGGGCCGGACGTCAGCGGTCAGGGACTGATCATCACTGACGTGCTGGGATACGGGGACTGGGTTCCGCCATTCGCCAAGCAATACGCGGACGTCCAATCCGAAATGGAGTCCGGGATCGAGGCCTACAAGGAGGAAGTCGAGTCCGGCACGTTCCCCGCCGAGGACCACTACGTCGAAGAGCAGATGGACGGCTGGGAGTGACCGGCCGAACCCATATTTCTCACTGCCCTCGATTCCCTAT
>CAZJZA010000067.1:0-8761 GCA_964550355.1 uncultured Halobacteriales archaeon | reverse complement strand
GGCAGGATCACAGCAACCGCCGGACTTGCTCACTCGCCCGATCCGGGACGAGTTCCCTGAGTCTCGCGGGATCGGTCTCTCCGTCGGCGTTGACGAGATAGGTCCGTCCGTCCACCGCTCCATACACGCCCTGGAAGTCGTAGACAAAGCCGTACACCGAGACGGTCTCGGGGACGTCCTCGCTTTCGAGCAGGAAATCGATCTGTCGATCGACGTTGTACTCCACGAGTTGGTCGAGAAGGCCCACCTCGTGGTCCGGACCGACTCGGTCGTCCGCCAGGCCAGCCTCGACGACTGGGACGAGTTCTTCGATCCACTTTCCAACACCAGGTGGCACGTCGTGGCCCGACCCCCGAACGGCATCGAGTGCGGCCGTGATGGCCCCACAACCGGTATGACCGACGACCACTGCGACCTCGGTGCCGGTCTCGACGAGCGGGTAGAGCACGCTTCCGTCGACGATTCGCTCGCTCTCGTAGCGGTCCCAGACTTGATTGCCGATGGTGCTCGGCGTGAAGAGCCAGCCCGGCTCCGCCACGTCCAACATCCCCTCCTGGGACACCCGCGAGTCCGCACATGTCATCGAGACGGCGGCTGGCTCCTGGCCGTCCTGCACCGAGGTAAAGCGATCCTTACCGCAGTGCTCGGTATGGTGGCGATTCCGTTCTAAGAGTCCCGCCAGTGTGGTCTCGGGCATGCTGCTCTCTCAGGTTCCCAGCGACTTGTAGCCCCGGTCGTGTACGGAACCGGTCTGAGTCGTGAACAGGTTCGGCGTCCGGTTTAACCCGCTTTCGGGCGAACCAGGAGAGACCATGGAAACGAACGAGGACCAACTCGACGAGCTGGCCGGCGAGGTCTTTACGGTCGCCGACCTCCTCGACTACCAAACTGGGGCGATCGTCAGCCGGACGGTCGTCAATCGGGACGAGGTGACCGTGACGATGTTCGCCGTGGACGAGGGTCAGTCGATCAGCGAGCACACGTCTCATCACGACGCGATACTGCACGTGCTTGATGGGACCGCACACGTTTCGATCGACTCTGTGGAGTACGAGGTGGACACGGGCGAAGGGCTGGTGTTCCCCTCGGGGAAGCCACACGCTCTTTGGGGCGAGGAGCGGTTCAAGATGTTGCTGACGATGACAAAGTGAAACAATTTCACGCGGCGAAAGTGGGGGCGGAAGAAGAGCCAACGGGAAGGTCACTGACCGGCACCCGGCGCGGCCCAAAGCTAAGTTTGTCCAGTTCGATAGAATAGCGAGGCATGACCGAATGGGGCGACCTTCGGGAGACCTACGCCGCGGCCCTAAAGCACGATTTAATCGACCTTGAAGGGGACGAACGGTTGGTCGGAGTGGTCCGGCGGCCGTTGCCCTGGCTGCTCGGGCAGGTCGACGAGAATCTTCCCGAATTGGGTCCACCGACCGATTTGCTCGACGCAGTCAAAACGCGATACGAGGAGTTGCAGGAAAACGGGCTCTCAGATGCCCGGGCGCACAATCAGGCACTGACGGATCTCGATTATCGGGAGCGGTACGTTGCGTATCTTGAGGGATCCACAAAAGCCCAAGAAGCCATTCAGCATATTCTGGAGATGCTTTCACAGGGCGAGGACGTGGTCCTCGTGTGTTATGAGAACACCGAGGAGAAACGCTGCCATCGGACGATTCTGCAGGAATTAATCGAGGGGGTGGACTTCGATCCTGCGCGTTCTGGAGAAACGTTGACGTTCGATGTCGAAGTCCGCGAGATCGAGTAGGAAAATCCGGTATGGACGAAGCGCCCTCGCTTTCAGCAACTTCGAGAGATTTTCAGAATATGAGGGTTGGTACCACGGCTTAATACGACGCGTCTCCCGTCTAGAGATATGGGGTCTCTCGACAGCGTGGCTGAGACCGTCCTGCAACGACGGTATCTGAAACAAGACGAAACGGGGGCGGTCGTCGAGACACCGGACGAGATGTTTCATCGCGTCGCCACAAATCTGGCGAAGGCCGAGGCGCGGTTCGGGACGGACGTCGAAACGACCGAGGACCGGTTTTACGAGGCGATTAGCAATCTCGATTTCCTCCCAAATTCCCCGACGTTGATGAACGCTGGCACCGAACTCCAACAACTCGCTGCCTGCTTTGTCCTCCCGATCGAAGATTCGATCGAACCGATCTTCACGGCGGTCAAGCAGACGGCGCTCATCCATCAAAGCGGTGGGGGGACCGGGTTTTCCTTCTCGAATCTCCGCCCCGCCGGTGACGTCGTCAAAAAGACCGGCGGCGTGGCCTCGGGGCCGGTGAGTTTCATGAAGATCTTCGATACGGCGACCGAGCAAATCAAGCAAGGTGGCCGTCGACGGGGCGCAAATATGGGCATCCTCGATGTCACACATCCCGATATCGAGGAGTTCGTCTCTGCGAAAACGGACGAAGACGTCTTACGGAACTTTAATCTCTCCGTGGCGACGGACGACTCATTCTGGGACGCCTACGACACCGGCACTTTCTATGACCTCGTCAATCCGCGAACGGGGGATGCAGTTCGACAGGCGGACCCAGAAGACATGCTCGATTGCATCGCCGAGATGGCGTGGGAGACTGGCGATCCGGGAATGGTGTTTCTCGACAGGATCAACGAAGACAACCCGACGCCCCAACTCGGTCGGATCGAGGCGACTAATCCCTGTGGAGAGGTCCCCGAACTCCCCTACGAGGCGTGTATCCTGGGGTCGATCAATCTCGGCCGGCATACCGATGGGGAGGCGGTCGACTGGGAGAAACTCCGCGAGACCGTCCACCTCGCCGTCCGCTTTCTCGACAACGCAATCGAGATGTCCGAATTCCCCATCCCCGAAATCGACGAGATGGTGAACAAAACTCGCAGAATCGGTCTCGGAGTGATGGGGTTTCACGATATGCTCGTCGATCTCCACATCCCCTACGCTTCCGAGGAGGCCGTTTCCTTTTCGGACGAGTTGATGGAATTCATCCACGACGAATCGTGGGAAGCCTCGAGACGACTGGCGGAGGAACGCGGTCCGTTTCCGGCGTGGGAGGACTCGATTCGCGAGGAACCGATGCGGAACGCCACAACCACGTCGATCGCTCCGACGGGGACGATTTCGCTCATCGCCAGCTGTTCGGCGAGCATCGAACCGATTTATAACGTGACCTACACGAAGGGCGTGATGGACGGACTGGAAATCGTCAACGACCGATTCGTCGAAATCGCGAAAGAACGGGGCTTTTACTCCCCGGATCTCATGGCGGAACTCCACGGTCGAACCACCATTCAAGATATCGAGGCGATTCCAGCCGACGTGAAGTTGCTGTTTCAGACAGCCCACGACGTGGCCGTCGAACACCATCTCGAGGTACAGGCTGCGTTTCAGGAGCACGTGGACAATGCGGTCAGCAAGACGGTGAACCTACCACAGTCGGCCTCAGTCGATGACGCGAAGGAACTGTTTCTATCCGCCCGGGCCCTCGACCTCAAGGGAGTCACCGTTTTTCGAAGCGGAGCCAAGATCGAACAGGTACTCGGTGAAAGTCCACTCAAAGAAGAGTGCGTGGGCGAATGCGATTACGTCGCGCCCCGACAGGAATAACGTCGGCACGTGTGTTCGTCCGCCGATCCTCTTTTCGACACGCTACCGTTGGCGACTTCAAACCGGTTGTGAAGACCCGAGGAGAGCCGATCGGTCAGGCCAATGAAGTTCCGCACTCGGAGCAGAAATTCGTATCCGGATCGTTCTCGGCGCCGCAATTCGGACACTCCTCGAAATCCAGGGATGCGCCACAATTCGAGCAGAAGTTTCCCTCGCCAGCCGGTTTGCCACACTGCGGGCATAGTGTTTGTCCCCGGTCGAGATCCCCGCTGAAGACCTGGGTCTCATCCGCCTTCTCCTGGATATCCTCGACTCGTTTCTCCGCCCTGGCCGAGGCCACCTCGACACCCTCGCGGGGCGCACAATCGATGCAGAGATCCACCTCCTCGTTCCAACAGTTATCACAGACCCACTTCGTGCACTTGGGACATCGATTGAAACGCCCCTTCATCTGGTTTTGCGCCCGCTCGAAGGCCTCCTGATGTTCCGTTTGCCAAGCCGCGGACATTTCGCTGTACCTTTCCCCGAGCACGTCGGTACCCCTGTCGACCCCATGGCCGATGTTGTACTCGCCAGTCATGCGGCCCAGGGCACTTGCAGCATCTCCTAACCCCCGAATTAACCCACCCTTCGTCGCGGTTTTCGATTTCTCGAAACTGGTTTTATACCCCTCCCGACACTTATCACAGAAGAAGGTGAACTGGAACCCGGATTCCGTGCTGTTATCCTCGAAGTTGTCGGTGAATGGGATCAGTTCTCCGTTGTCGCTCATTGGTATCTCCTGTATGGGTATTTGTGCCACGGCAAGACATCAAACCAAACCACCATTCTCGTTATATGAGAAGTTAGGTCACCTCTTCGAGTAACTCGCCACACTCGACACACGTCTCTCCGATCGGCGGCTGTTCTGCATTACAGTGTGGGCAAACGATGAGGAGCCGAGCATCACATGCTTCACAGTAGTCCCCGAAGAACGTCTCTTCACCGCACTCCGGACAGTCGATCCGGAGCGACAAGCCACAGGACGAACAACGCTTCCATCCCCGACGAATCGGAGTCTGACACTGCGGACACCGGAGTTTGCCGGTCGGGTTTACCCGCTCGCAGTAGGGACATATGGTCGAATCGGGTGGGATCAACGATTCACAGTGTCTGCACGGTTTTTTGTATCCTGGCATGATTACGCCTCCGGACCCGTCTGTGGGTCCTGTGTCGTGTCGGTCGGCCTCGATTCCGCCGACATCTTCGGGTCGACGGCCGTGGTAAGTAACTCGTCCACGTCGCGGCGCCACTGATCGGTCGACCGATGGTGTACCCGTCCGAGAAACGCATTCCGAAGCCGGGAGAGCGCGGGGACGAGTCGAAGGGCGGACCGGTACGTGGCGTACCGTGGCTCGGATAGTCGTTCTCTCGAGAGGTAGATCGGCTCCCGACGGAAGTTGACCCCGAGCATGGCTCGGTTGAGGTCGGAGATTGCCTCGGTTACCGTTCGGTCGAGGACATCTCGATCGGCGATTTTTTCGTACTCCTCGTACGGCGCGATTTGGAAAAGGTACGTCGCACGGGCGGTTGAATCGCCGGCCGCCTCCATGATGATCGCGTTCCCTGGCTTGGTGTGATCGGTGTCGGCTACTGGCAGCAAGACCCACAAATACTCGGATTCGATATCGGAGCGCAATCCACGCTTGATCCCGATGCTGACTCGTTCTGTTACGGTATCAGGCGCGACATAGTCGTACTCCCCACCGATCCCGGCTTTCTCGAGTGCCGCTTCGAGCCACTCCCACACCTCCTCCCCGACTGACGTGGAGACTTCGTGGCGACTCACTGCGCGTCCGTCTCGCATTTGTTTTGCGAGGCGCGAGAGGACGACGGGGTCTGCCTCAGGGAGGTACCGTTCGAGCAGTTCCACCGTCTTCTCCGTCAGTTCGGAGCGCAGATCGGAGAGTGTCAGGTGAAACTCATCGAAGCGCCGGCCGAGCTTCGAGAGGACCGCAACTTCACCCACGTCGGTTTCGATCCGGAGCGTGTAGTTCTCAGAGGTGACCTCGACGATGGTCCCGTACGGCAGTCTGACTGGGAGATTTGTTCGGGGGAGGAACACGATCCCCGTTTCGTACAGGCGAACCTCGCATTCGTCCTCGATCGTGACCGACCGTTTCGGGTCGTGATACTTGAGGTCGGCGTCGATGCCGCTCAACCTGAGGGGTTCCGATAACAGCAGATCTTCGACGAGTATCGCATTTCGATGGTCGTACAGTGCCCGGACGACGGCCTCGTATTGCCGACCAAGTTTGGACAAAACGAGGTTTGTCTCGGGTTCGATGTCGAGTTGCACCTGATAGTTGTTCGCGTCGATGGCCTCGATGTCCCGGTATTCAAACCGGTAGACCGATTCCCCGCCTCGCAAACCGAGTCCGTCATCGGTGATCGAAACCGACCCGTCAGCCTCTTCGGCTGACCCAGCCGCTGGTTGAAGGACGTAATGGGTCGACGCGTCCATACATGCCTAGGGACTGACAGACCGATAACTTGGAAGGGTCATTCTCGGCGCGTGAGAACATTTGGCATTGTCGCTGGGGAAAGAAATGGGAGTCCCGATGTTGATTATTCTTCCGATTATCTAAATTATGATTTTACTAATTTTTGCTGTTGGCTGCACACCAGTCAACAGACAGAGCAGTGTTACTGATAGTTCCTATTCAAGGCAGGATTTGAGATTGACGAGGTACGTCGGCCTTACAGGCATTTGAACTGTGGGTTAAATTGTCACCTCCCGGATTTGAACCAGAGGAAACCTCACTGTGTTCGGTTTCCAGGGCTCAAATCCGCTCGGGGCACTCCGGCATCTCACGCTCCTCACTTCGTTCGCGGGAACGGGGACAGCTCGATCTTCAGTCGGGTTTCCAGCATACCGCGACGAGCAAAGCGAGTCGCGGTTTCACCGGACGAACGAAGTGAGTCCGGCCTTTTTCCCCAAGTTTTTGCAAGGAGTGGTGCGCGAAGCGCACCCGACGCAGTAAAAAATGGGAGTATGCCACCTCCCGGATTTGAACCGGGGACAGCTCGATCTTCAGTCGAGTGCTCTCCCAGTCTGAGCTAAGGCGGCGCACTCGAAACCTGGCCGAGGACGGGCAAAAGGATTTCGAATCGGTCGACATCGGGGGTAATCGAATACCAACCACCCGACTCAAGACCACCCGGGCCGAAGCCGCACCCATGCAACCGGGGAAAGTCGACCGGGACTTCTTCGATGCGTTCATCGAGGGCCGCTTGGGCGCAGAGCGCCCCGACGTCCGCCTCGGCCCGACCTACGGCGCGGATTTCGGCCTGCTCTCGATCAATGGCAATGTGCTTGCCCTCGCCACCGATCCCATCTTCGTCCTCCGGGACCTGGGCCTCGAACGGGCGGCCTGGTTCGCCTTCCACATCGTCCTGAGCGACGTCGCCCTCTCTGGATTACCGCCCTCCCACCTGGCAGTCGATCTGGCCCTGCCGCCCGGAACCGACCCCGAAACCTTCGAGACGATCTGGTCTGTCTTCGACGCCGAAGCCCGCGAGCTGGGTGTGAGCATCGTCACCGGGCATACGGGCGCCTACGCGGGGGCGGCGTTCCCGACCATCGGTGCCGGGACGGCGCTGGCGGTCGGCGATCCGGATGCTGTCGTTCAGCCCACCGGCGCCTCGCCCGGCGACCGGCTGCTCGTTACGAAAGGGCCTGCCATCGAGACGACCGGGATTCTTGCCACCGTCTTCGGCGACGAAATCGAGATCCCGGAGGAGAGCGTCGCTGCGGCTCGCGAGCGATTTTTCGACACCAGTCCGGTAGAGGATGCCCGGGTGGTCGCATCGGCGGGGCCGGTGACCGCAATGCACGACGCGACAGAAGGCGGGCTGGCGAACGCCCTCCACGAACTGGCCCACGCGAGCGAAGTTGGGCTGGAAGTCGAGTCCGGATCGGTTCCGATCATGGATGGCGTGGAGGCGCTGTGCTCGCACTTCGGGATCGATCCCTGGCAAGCGTCGAGTTCGGGCACGATTCTCGCGACGGTGGCCCCCGACGGTGCGGAGGCGGTTCTTAGAACACTGGAGGAAGCCGGAATCCCGGCCGCCGACGTGGGGCGGGTGACCAAAGCGAGCGGGGTCGTAGTCGATGGCGACCCGCTCACCGTTCCCGAGACCGACCCGTTCTGGCCGACTTACGAGCGGGCCCGAGAGCAGTACGGGCCGCCGGAACAGAGGGATTAAACGCCCCCGCTCCCTGCCCTGCTGTATGCGATTGCGGCCCCGACATGATTGGAGGGGGATTTCATGACCGGGATCGTCGAGGAGTATCTGGAACTCGCGAGCGAAACCGACGCTGACCTGCTCGCGATGCAGGTCGGTGACTTCTACGAGTTTTTCGGCGAAAACGCCGAAAGCGTTGCCGCGGAGTTGGACCTAACAGTCTCCCAGAAATCGAGTCACGGCTCGAACTACCCCATGGCCGGGGTACCGGTCTCGGAACTTACGCCGTATCTAAAGGCCCTGGTCGAGCGCGGCATTCGGGTCGCGGTGGCCGACCAGCACGAAACCGAGTCCGGTCACGCGCGGTCGATAACTCGGGTGGTGACCCCCGGCACCCTGCTGGAAACCGTCGACGCTGCCGCCCAGTACCTCGCGACCGTCGTGGAGGGCGCAGACGACGCGTACGGGCTGGCCTTCGTGGACGTGACCACGGGCCGATTCCACGTCACGCAGGTAGCGAGCCTCGAAGACGCGCTCACCGAGGTCTACCGCTTCGATCCGGCTGAACTCCTTCCCGGGCCGAACCTCCGTGTTACCGACCGATTCGACGCCTTCCGGGACCGAGCCGACGCGACCATCACCGAGCACGATCCAACGGCCTTCGAGCCGGGGCGGGCAACACACGTCCTCCGCGAGCAGTTCGGCGAAGGAGCACTCAGAAGCCTGGGAATTGAACCCGAGAGCCCGGCCGTCCAGGCCGCCGGCGCCTCACTCTCCTACGTGGACTCGACCGGCCTGGGCGTCAGCCGGTCGTTCACCCGCCTTCAGCCCTATCGGGCCGACGACCACGTGGAACTAGACGCGACCACGCAGCGAAACCTCGAATTGACCGAGACGATGCAGGGCGATAGGGACGGCTCACTTTTTGACACGATC
>CAZJZA010000066.1:0-8778 GCA_964550355.1 uncultured Halobacteriales archaeon | reverse complement strand
GAATCGTCACGCACTTGGCCCCCCCTCGCCAAAACTCGCCTGCGCCGCGGTAGCTCAGCCTGGCAGAGCAGTTGATTTGTAATCAACTGGTCGAGGGTTCGAATCCCTCCCGCGGCTCTTCCTGCGTTGCTGCAAGGGTGCCGAAAAAAGTGAACAGCGAGGATAGCGACCGGTAGCGGGGCCGAATCATATAACCATTTGGGCCCATACTTCTGTATGGAACTACTCGTCGCCGTTGACGGATCCGAGGAGAGCAACCGGGCGCTATCGTACGCCATGGACATCGCCGAAGCAACCGACGGATCGATCACGCTGATTCACGCAATCGAACCGGACGTCTATACCGCAAGTGGTGGCGAACCAATCACCCAATCGGAGCGTCGGAACAGACTCATCATCGAGAGTTTGGACGCTGCAGAGGAACACGGCCAAGAGATTTTGGACGAATCGACCGAGACGGCAGCGGAACAGGGCCACACCGTCATGGGCGAACTGCGGTATGGAGAACCGGTGGAAACCATCACAGATTACGCCGAAGAAGGTGGGTTCGACACCATCTATGTCGGACATCGCGGTCGGTCGGACCGAGCCATCGGGGTCCTGGGTAGCGTGGCCCGAAACGTAGTCGAGCGGGCCACCGTTCCGGTTACCGTCGTGCGATAATGCTGAATTACTCAAACGCCTTTTTAGGAGTGAATCCTGACGGGCAACCCAATCGGACTGAATACTCCCGAACGGAGACGGTGACCGTATTCACAGACAATTGATGCCAGTACTGAAGTCCTCCTCTGACTCCTTTGATTGGTGTCTGACCATTTCACAGAGGGGACCCAAACTATCGTCTCCGAGTACATCCTGGATTGCCCGCAAATGATCCGCTAGATACCGATTTTCGAACTCACTGACCGGCGTATACAGATACCGAAATCCACCCGGATATTCCTCCTGGGTTCGTTCGAGGATTCCCTTCTCGGTCAATCGGTTCAGTTCGGTACTAATCGTCGATTGGGCCCTGTCAGTACCGTCTTCTGCTAACCGGTCCCGCACCCGTTTCGCCGTTATCGGTTCATCCACTTCGACTAACGTTGCTAAAATCAGCCGCTGCAGTGGCCCGTGAAACTCTTTCAATTCCGCACTATTCCCCCCCCCCGAGTTTGAACTGCCCATGCTGTTCACACCCCGCACGATTGCAGTTTCTTCCGGGTTTGTCGGTGAGTCATTTTATCCTATCAATTTCCAGTTGCAATAACCCCTCCGTGAGTTCAAGGACGGCCTGATAGAACGGAGGGGGATCAGCGTCCACCACGGCGGCGCGTAAGTCCACAATCCACACCCCAATATGTTCTTCAATGAATCTCCGTTTCTGGTCCCTTACTGACTCATCATCGCGTCCTTCACTTGTGCACAATTCTCCCAGGAATTGGAGTTCGATTCCGAGATGATCTGCGGGTTCCCGGGCCTCATCATCGGAGACATCCAGTCCCGCTTCACGATACGCGTTTCTGACAGCCGTCGTCGATTCTCCGTAAATTGCGCCATCGCGGTAGAGGGATTCGTACGGTGGGTCCGGCGATTTCTGTTCAGAGACGCCCCGAAACAACCGTGGAAAAGCTGTTTTTAGTGTCTCGATTTCGGATGGATCGGTGGTCTGTATGGTGGTCAACGATTCCGAGATTTCATTCGGAAGTGTTCTCCCGGCTGCCTCGAGCCACGAATCAGCCCATTGTTGAACCTTTGATAGTTGCTCCCTGTCCAGCGGTTCGAGGTACAACTGGCCAAGGGTTCGATACACACGGGCCGTCTCGTCGCCTAATATCTCGTTCATGGAGGTCAATCGGTTTTGGATAGACAGAACGGTTTCAAGTGAATGGGTTTGGCGGGTTCAGGTTTCTCCACTCGCTTCAACCGAACGAACCGGGATGAGGGGAAGCACCTTCGCCAAGACGAGGAAACCGAAGGCAACCAATGAAACTGTCCCCGCCAAACGAATCCATTCTGCCAGCGATGGCACGTACTCCCCGACCGGGTACATCATATCGGGATAGGACAATCCACCAGCAACCAGGAGCGTTTCAATCCCGATCACTCCAAGCAGCAACACGATAGTTGCGACAATCGTCGTTCCGCCATTGTAAGATTTCCTCGCAATCTGGATTCCCAACACGATTGCCGGAAGCCCGACCGCGATGATGGAAATCCACAAGATTCCACCAAGACCGCCGGAAGCGAGAGCCGATGCGATATCAGACTGCGCCCCCGAAGGCGCAAACGCACCCGATTGGATGCTAAAGAGCGTGGCGACGAGATAGAAGAACCCAGCGCCCGCGACGGCCCCGCCAATTACCTCGAGTCGACGATTCGAGAACACGTCTGACCAGCCGTAAACGACTCTGAGAATGCCAGAAACGAGAAGCACCGCTGCCATCCCCGTCGTCAGACTCATCAAAAGGAAGGAAGGGCCTTGAACGGCGCCGAACCAATTCATGTTAACACCAAGCTGACTCCATGCCCAGGGAACGAGGCCCCCGCCGACCAACGGTACGAAGGCGAGGATTATCGCAGCAATCCACCACGCCGTTCCTCGACCAGTAGCGGTTTCCCCTGATCCGGCCAATGAGCCATGAAGCCCGGTATCTTCCAGTTTTCCGTCAGCGACCAGTCGACCCACGTCTTCTTTGGCCGTCATATACAGATAAATGAGGGAGAGAACGACAAGTCCGCCAATCAGGACAATATCCCAGAAGAGTGGCGATTGGAACTGCGCGAACCCAATTGTGTTGAACACCCGCAGCGGTCGGCCCAGGTCGAATAGTATGTGCAGGAAGGCCCCGAGGAATCCGAGCGGTGCGAGGAACTCGCCTATCCGGGCGAATCCGAGATAGCCGTCGATCTCCAATACGCGGATGAGCGCGGAAAGCAAGAGCGCACCTATCGCAATACCCGTCCACCAGACAAACGCACCGATGTCTAGCCCCCAAGGGACGCCAGCCGCTGTCCCCCAGTTCCCTAAATTGGACATGTGTCCGCCCGTTACCTCGAGCATCCAGATGCCCAATCCGATAATCGCCAAGACGGCCGTAATGGCGAGACTACTGCTGTACTTCCCACCCGTTGATTTAAGTGGTGTGAGAAATCGCTCCATTTCTTCCGGTGTTTGAATGCTCATTGTTCCACCTCCGTTTCGAGAGATTCAGGCGGATTCTGTTCGATTTCCATCGCCTCTTCGGGATCTTTGAACGTATCTGCGTCCTCGATCGTGCGCGCCTCTTCTGAAGGCTCGTCCCCGACGTAGATAATATTCGGTTCGGTCCCTCGGTCCTCCATCAGCTTGAACCGGGATTTGCCCTGATTTTGCCGAAGATACTGTCGCGGCTCGCTTTCGGGATCGTCCAGATTGCCGAACAGTATAGCATTGGCGGAGCACGTCTCTGTACATGCCGTCGTTCCCTTCGTCGAATCCGAATCCTGCCGGTGCACACAAAACGTGCACTTACCCATCACACCCCTCGGTTGACTTCCGGAGGCATTGGTGTTTCGGGGGGATATCGGTTCATCGTGTACTGGGTTTTCCCATGGACTGTCCTCCCAATCAACCTCGTCGGAGAGAGACCCAGATCCAGCCCAATCCGAGCCCGCCGCATCATTGGCGAACCCGTATTGAGCTTCCTCAGGAGAGTGGAACTGTGCGTAGTTGACCCCATAGGGGCAGGCAACCTCACAGTATCGACACCCAATACACCGGTCATAATCCGTGAGAACGATGCCATCCTCTTCCCGCTTGAATCGTGCACCAGTCGGGCACACATCCGCACAAGAGGGTTCAGAGCAGTGTTGACATGGACGAGGCATGAACCCCTGATCCACGTCGGGGAACTCCCCCTCTTCGTAGCGGAAAACGTGCATCCAGAATGCCCCCCGTGGGGTATCGTTTTCGACCTTACACGCTTCCATGCAGGCTCGACAGCCGAAACATCTATCGAGATCGATAACCATACCGAGTTGTGTCATCAGTTCTCACCCCCTTTCTTTTCGACCTTCGTCATGACGTGGAAGGAGTGGCCGTTATCTAAGCCAATGTAACCCGGCCCATTCGGAAAGGCCGAGTTGACGTTCGGCCCCTCATCGAGGGCATTGGTCTGGGGGTCCTTCCAGCTCCCGTGATGAGCAGGCACGTCTATCACACCCGGTTTGATCCCCTCCATGACCATTGCCCGTCCTTCGATCTGGTGGGTCTCCTCCGTCATGGCGTCGTGGGCGGTCACCACAACTTCGTCTCCGTCTTCAATCCCGAGACGCTCCGCATTAGAGGCGTTCATCCGGATGTGACTTCGCGGTGTGATCTCGTTGAGCAACTTGTTGTTCGCGGTCCGGGATTGTTTCTGCTCGATCTGGTGGGCGCTGATCATCGAGAATTCGTATTCTTCCGGGGATTCCCACATCGTTGGGTCCCGCCAGGTAGGAAACGCGTTATAATCTTTGACGTATGGGAACTCAGTCTCCGGATCGAATCCTTCCTGTTCCATGAGATCCGTCACCCGATTGCCCATCCGGAACAGTACCTCGCTATAGAGGTCATGTTTTACCGCATACGGGTTGTACTCGCCCCACTCGTCGCGGTCACCCCACGTATACGCATATCGGTTGCCTTCGCCCACTTCATACTCGTTGACGAGCACGTTTCCGTCGCGGAACCACTCGAGACTCTTGCCTTTGCTCTTGGCCCAGCGATCCAACCCCTCTTCAAGAAACTCCGATGGATTATCATAGAGGCCGGTGTTATTTGCGGGATCAAAAGCGTATTCGGTGCCATCGATCCCGAGTTCGTCGTTGATATCCGCCAGGTATTCTTCTTCGGCATCGACGGCTTCTGCCATCATGATGAAGATCTCCGCGTCGGGTTTCGAATCCCAAAGCGGATCCATCGATGGAAAGCGGATATGTTCGATGTCTTTGTATCCGTCCCACCCACCAGTCGGACCCTGGAGTTTGTCGGCGGTGGCGGCAGGCAACACGTAATCGGCGGCGACGTCCGCGGTCTCACTCATGAACGGATCGACCACGATCACGGTATCAAGCTTGCTGTAGGCCTCAATCTGTGATTTCGTGTTCGGCGCTGACATCACAGGATTCGCCATCTGGACGACGGCAGCCATATCCTCTGGACCGTACGGCAGGTTGTACTTATCAGGGTTGTTGAGGCTGACCGGTGTCTGCGTGTAGCCGCCGGAGTCGATGGGATGGAACATGCTGCCACCCAGGGACGGGCCATCCGGTTCCGGCGTGATCTTCTCGGGATGGTAGCCGAGATCGCGGAAGTCTCCGCGGTAATCTTTTGGCCCGTCGTATTTCGCCTTCCGGACCCTCGTCGAGCCGACGGCGTCGACAGCCCCGACCAACATACTTGCGTGGTACTGGGCCATCGTGGCTGGAATCCCCATCTCCTCCTGGGCGACGTGGTAGCCGTGGACGCCGACGGGACGGTACGGAAGTTCTTCGCCCTCGATCTCGACGGTAGCACCGATCTGTGCTTTCTCGCCCCATTCGATGGCAAGGCGTTCGATCGTGTCCGCATCGATACCGGTAATTGACTCCGCCCAATCAGGCGTGTACTCCTCGAGATGTTCGACGAAGAGCTCAAAGGACGGTTTCGCTTCGATACCATCGACGTCGTATGTTCCGCGCAATGCGGGATCTTCGGCCTCCTCGTGGGGGACGACCTCCCCAGCCGCGTCATCGTAAACGAGTTCGCCTTTCGGCCATTTCCAGGAGTCGCCTGGATCTTCGGCGTCTTCGGCGCGAAGGATGTCGCCCTCCTGAATATCCGTGCCGTCCTCAGTCGCTACCAAACACGGGGAATTCGTCGAACGAATGAGATAGTCCCGGTCAAGGTACTCTTCGTCGACTAACACGTGGTTGAACGCGTTCCAGAACGCGAGATCGGTTCCCGGTTCAATCGGCAACCACTCATCAGCATAGGAGCCTGCCGACCGACGCTGGGGGTCGATGGAAACGACCTTCATTCCGTTGTCTGCACGGGCATCCGCTACCTGATTCGCCCATGTCAACGCACACAGGTGTGCGCCTCCGCCACGCGTAATGTTGTGCCCCCACGCGATAACGAACTCACAATGTTCGAAATCGGTTTCCGAGACACCGTGAGTCCCGAACATCAACTCCTGGGCGCGGTAGCCGGAGTCAGAACAGGTCGCTCCATGTCCGTACTTCTCCATGCTTCCATATTTGTTGCTCGTCCCGGTGACCCAGGCATCTTCCTGCCACTGTGGTGACTTCTTTCGACCGACCTGGAACATCACCCGTCGTGGATCGTCCTCAAGTTTTCCCGTGAGATCGTCGCCGATTTCGTCCATTGCCTGTTCCCACGATATCTCCACCCACTCTCCATGCTGTCCTTTGTCGTTTGCCCGTTTGAGCGGTGACTTTACCCGGTAAGCATCGTACACTTGAGCGATTTGTGCTTGCCCCTTCGGACAGAGCCCCCCGTTCGTACGAGGTTCATCGGGATGACCTGTGTATTTGACCACCCGGTCGCCGACTTTGTGTGCGTATGCCGCACAGTCCATCTTTCCGATCCAGCAGGCGGTGGGCACGGATTCTTCCGCCAGTTCGACACTTGCTGCCTCGACGTTCAGGCCGTCTAGTTGAGTGGCAGCCCCACCGAGGCCGATGCCTGCGGCGGCCATCCCACCTGCTTTCAGAGCGTCTCGTCTCGAGAGATCGAATCCTTCCTGTTTACTCATCGTCAAACCCCTCCGGCTTCGAATTGCGTTCGTCGCGGCCAAATTCTCTCATTACTGCCTCGTGATGTTTTTTGTGGAATTGCTCCCGAGTCAATTCGCCTTTTGCGACACGTCGGGCGTCTGCTGCAAGCTGTTTTCCCAGTTCTGTATCGAACGGTACCTCATCGAGAACTGACTCGGCTTTCTCAGCCAAGTCGCCCTCGCGGATTTCGTGTGAATCGCCTTTTTTGTACACGGAAATATCTCCTCTACATCTGTAAATTGTCGATCTACAACCATAGAAGCGATAGTCAATCACTGAACGGGTTTAAGGGAAAGTATGTTCAGAAACTGCATTTTCCGGAGATTTTCGACCGGCACTCATCGGTAAAATGCAAAAAAAACGGTTATAACATTTCGATTTCTGATTTAACCTGTTCAAATGTCCGTTTCTCAATAGATCTGAGTCGTCGAGACACCGCCGAGGGGGAAATGCCCAACTCTAAAGCGAGCTCTGCCTGGGAAATTCCACGCGGATCATCGAAGTAATCGTTCTCAAGCGCTACTTTGAGGCATTTTTGTTGTGCGGCAGTAAGGTCATTCATATCAATAGCCGCTCGATTTGTGGATTCGTTTGTTGTTTTGACCTCCTGAATTTGTGTTGCCTGAACATGCGGTGAGATTTGTTTCAGGTCCTGTATCAGAAGGCGAAGCGTTTCACGATTCGGAAGATACGAATTGATCACAATGATACCCATTTCTCGACCGACTATTCGGGGCGAACACCCGTGTTTCTTGAAAACTGTGCAAATACACGGTTCTTCACTTTCAAATGTTGCACGAACGACCGCCTCATCCTCGCTCTCCGTTCCGGAGTCACTACAATCGCAATCGCCTCCCTTTCTGGAAATTTCCTCACACGTTTCCCCAATATTCTTGGCAAGAAATTCCGAAACACATCGATCTGCATTCGGGATAACCCCGATTAATAACATCTCATCATTAAGAGTACCCACAGGACATGCGCTCTCTACTGCTATTTTCAACGTAACTTCCACGTGTTGACGCTCACCCTGCAATCTGCTGGTTTTTTTCGGCCCCTGGGATAGTTCTGAGCCGGACTGTGCCATGGTGTCAATGACTTTCCCCGCAATAAAAAATAAAGGTACCTTTCTCAAAAGGTGAGGTTCCTGTATCGTTAGGCCAAAACAACCCAGGTGGTCCGATCTCAGTCGACTCGATAGCCTAGCAAAAACCCGACTAGTACGAACGCCAAAACAGAAAGCACCGGAGACGTGGGACTCTGCGTTTCGGTCACCGACGTAAGTGGGGCCGGCTCGGTAACTGAAATCCGGGTCACTTCGGGTGTAGTTGGTACTTCCTCGGTTGTGGGGCTCGTGGACCCAACCTGTTGAGTCGTTTTTGGTAGCTCCGTCGTCGGGGGTTCGTACGTCGTTGCGTTTTCCGTCTCGAGGACGAACTCCAGTGTGTGCGTATTTTGCAACGCATCGGTGACTTCGACGAGGATTTCGTTGTGACCTGCGAAAATCGGGACGTCCTCCCTAATAGTGAACTTCGACGTATTTGCCCCCTGGTATACTGTTTCGATGTGCGTTACTCCCTCGTAACGGTGCTCTGGCGAGCGGGAAAACGTTTTTGAGAACGCTTTTCCGCCGGCCCAGTCTTCGTTTTGTCAATGGATCTAGTCACCGATAGACGTCGCTTCCTCGAATTGGCTGGAACTGGTGGGACCCTCGCGCTCGCTGGCTGTACCGCTCCAACGCCCGAGGGGAGCCTGGCCGATTCGGGGGCCGACGTGGGAGAAATGGCGACGGTCACTGTCGCTCTCGAAATCGATCAGGCAGCCTTGGAAGCCGCGCGTGAGGAACTCATCTCCCAGATCCAAAACGGCACGCTCAACCAGACAGAAGCCCAGGAACAGTTCTACGCGACGGAGGCAGAGCTCCTCTCGGAAGCAGCAACGACGTTCCAGGACCGGGTAGCGGAAAGTGAGGCCCTTTCGGTAAAAAATAGCGCCGCA
>CAZJZA010000065.1:0-8799 GCA_964550355.1 uncultured Halobacteriales archaeon | reverse complement strand
GGAAAGCGAACTCGACACAGGGAACCAAGCGATCGGTCCGGCAGGAGGAACACACGATGGTAGAAGTTCTCGCGGTCGCCTCGGGCAAAGGCGGGACCGGGAAGACGACTGCCACCCTGGCTCTGGGGATGGGGCTTGCCGATCGGTACGACGTCACCGTCATCGACACCGACACTGGCATGGCGAATCTCCTCTTTCACGCCGGCCTAGAAGATGTCTCCGTGACGCTTCACGATCTGCTCAGGGAGGATTCGTCCGTTCCAGTCTCGGAGGCGGTCTATCACCGCTTCGGGATGGACATCGTACCGTGTGGGACGAGTCTTGAGGCCTTCAGCGACGCCGATCCGACGAGGTTGCAGGCGGTCATTGCCGACCTGGCAGAACGGACGGACGTCCTCCTTCTCGACTCGCCGGCGACACTAGGGAGTCGAAACGCCGTGTTGCCGATCGTCATCGCGGACCGGATCGTACTGGTGGTCCAGCCGACGATCCCGGCGATCACGGACGGCCTGAAGGTCCAGGAATATGCGACGGCCTACGGGACCGGGGTTGCCGGCCTGGTGTTCAACAAGGTACACGACCCCGATTCGGTCGCCCGGATCAGCGATCGTGCCGGGGACTATCTCGCGGGTCCGGTTCTGGGATCGGTCCCGATGGACGAGGCGGCCCGAGAAGCACGCAAGGCGGGCACACCCCTGCTTGCACACGCGCCCGACAGTCCGGCCGGTCGGGCTTTCGCTTCGATCGCCGCGAATCTCGACGTCGAGGCGACCCCGGCCCACGGAGTCGCCGATCGCTTTCGGAACGCCGTCATTCCGGACGGGCCATGAATCGGCCCGAAGGCCCTGCCCGTTTCGACCGCGTCGTCATGTCCCTTTCCGACCCGTTGTGGGAGGCGCTCGAGACCGAACTCCTCGGGTACGGGGAAATCGTCCCCCAGGCCGGATTGCTGGGAGACGAAGCGGGGCAATGTATTCTGTGGTTCGACGGGGGTGTTCCCGTGAGTGCAAAGCACACCGGAACCGGCCGCACCGACTCGGAAGCCATTGCAGATATTGCCGAGACGGGGCCGTATCGGGTTCGACTCGTCGAGACCGACGACCGGGGGCAAATTCGGGACGGAACCCTCTCTCCAGCAGCCCCGGCCGAGCAGGTCCTCGGCGACGCGGAACTCACAAAGCGGACGCGTTCGGTCGCTGACGCCCCAGAACCCACGGAATCGGGCGACGAACTAGATGCCGTCGAGGCTTTTCTCGCCGACGAGGAGAAGATCGAGGCGATCCAGAAACGAGCCGCAATGGAAGCCCGAAAGCGGGCCGATGAGTGGGGTTTTGCGGCCAGCGGGGAGGACTAACCCAGTCCCGCGAGCCTGAATCCCACCCAGGTGATCCCGAGCAAGACCCCGGAGTGCAGGAGTGCCTCGTAGACGCCGCGACCGGTGAGGCCCGCGAACCATCCGCTCGCGAGCATCGTTGCCTGGGTAAGCGCGTAAAAGAGTGGCCGCTCCCTGGTCGTTCCGTCGAGGGCTTCGATCGTGACCCCGGCGACAGGCCCGGTTGGGCTCGCGGTATCGAGCACCATCAGATTCACCGCGACCACGATGGTGACGATGAGCAGGGCAACGGTCCATCCAACGAGGATCACGGCCGGAAATCGGGTGCGCCGGGTCTTCTCACCGTGCACCAATCGACCGGTCTCCGTCTGGAGGTGAGCGACAGCCGATTGGGCGTCTGCGCCGGCCTCGATGGCCCCGATAGCGAGCCCGATCGTTCGACCTGCAAACGGGGTGCCGATCCGTCCCACGAACCGTTCGAGGGCCCGCTTACGACCCCCCTCCGGCCCATTCATCATTTTTAGATCTGCGGCGAGTTTTCGAACGGGGCCGTTCAGTGGGCCGTAAGTCTCTTGCCGGGCAACTTGGGCGACTGCGTGGCGAAATGGAAGGCCACTTTCCAGTCGTTCGGCGAGGCTGTGGACGAATGCCGGAAGCGACCGATCGATGCGCGCTCGACGCCTGGCCCGTCGGACATCGACGAGGCCAGTTGGAATGGCCACGATCACGTAGGCGCCGAGGAGGGCCGTCGTGAGTCTCGAACCCGACACGATCCCCCAGCCGAGGACGACCAGCCCGAGCGGAAGTAAAACCGCGAGGGCGTTTGTCGGATTGGTCGTGCTCGTCCGGAGTGCACCCCAGAGGCTTTGGGCCGGGGCCGGTGCCGCCCATCGAAGCCCGCTCGGCCGAAGGAGAAAGGCGAACAGCGCAGCCCCGCCACCCAGGAGGAGAATGAGCCCGCTCGTAACCGTCGTGACGATACCGTCCAGTTCCGGGACGACGAGATCCGACCCCGGTCCACTGAACCCCGGTGCCACGATAAATGCCCCAAGGAGACCCAGTCCGACGACGACTGGGCCGACGAGCAGCAAGGAGAAGAGCCCGACGACCACTCGCAGATAGGTTCCGCTTTGCCGGTGGCGACGTTCGTCTTCGACGGCGAGCAGCCGGCTTTCGTCGGCCAGAAATTCGCGGAGAGCCGCGTTCCCCTTCCGCCGCCGTTCGATGAACGTCAGGAGAAACGGTGCGAGCGTCTTGCGTGCTGGCGTGTCACGGGCAGCCTGTCTGATTGCGGACTCCATGCTCCCGGTGAGTGCCTGTCGTTTGCAGATGGCCTCGAAACTCTCCGCGGTCGCGCCGTGGATCCGCTTTTTTTCAGCCACCCGCTGGAAAAGCCGCCGCGGGTCCACCGACCCCGTCGCTGCAACGTGGAGGTATCTGACAGCGCCGGGGAGTGTTTGCTGGATTCGAATTCGCCGTCGCCTGCGGAGATAGCCGAGTGCGCCACTCCCAACTCGCCTGAAGAGGTATTTCACTCCCAACCCGCCGAGTATCCCCACGAAAAGGGACACCGCGAATACCCACCAGCCGGGTGCTGGATCGGCGAGGAAACCTGGAGTGGGGACCGCTGCTGGGGCTGATTGCAGTATGCCGTGGGCGACACGGGCGATCCCGCCACCGATCGAGAGCGCGACAACCCAGGAGATGACGTACTGTCGGATGAGATACGTTTCGAACGGGAGTTCGAAAGAGAGGGCCTCGAATCGCGTTCGGTCCTGCTCGTGCCGACTCGATTCGACGTGCCGGCCGAACAGTCGATAGGCTATCGCGTCGAATCGGTTCGTGAGCCGACGGGTCAGAGTCCGTTTCGGAATCGGATATCGAGCGGTCGGCGTGCGATCCGGGTCTGAGTGCTGGGTGGTCGGTGTGAGATCCGGGTCGGGATGCTGTGTGGTCGGTGTGCGATCCGGGTCGGGATGCTGTGTGGTCGGTGTGCGATCCGGGTCGGGATGCTGTGTGGTCATCGTGTGTCCCGGGTCTGGATGCGTTCGATGGTCGCCGCCTCGTCGGTCCTGAGGTCGGCGAGGAAACCCATGAGACTCTCCCGATCCGTCGATCCATCGGTTTCGAGGTATTCGACGTACCGCTGTCGACGGGAAAACGTTCGTTCGATAGTCGGCTGGGCCGCCGATGCCGGCTGTCGGAGCCGATCGACGAACCTGGCCGAAAGCGACGGTGATCCGTCTGCACCCTTCCGGTCGACAAACCGCTCCCAACCGATACCCTGCTCGGGTTCTGCCTGGTTACTCCGGTCGTTCAATGCGCCAGCAGGACCGGGCCACACCGGAACCCAACCAGTTGCTGGCTCCTCCGCCTCTGGTGGGGGAAGTTCGACGACCAGGTCGATCCCCGATCTGACCTGATGGCCGACGCCAGCTTCCCGCACGAGGTGGGAAAAGAGCGTCCGATTCGCAATTCGAGCGGCGGCGAAGACTGGGCGGCCACTCGCGAGGACGGTTCCCAAGTGCTCGAGCCCGGTGGGGGTGTTGAGCCCGGTTAGCACCGCCACGTCCGGATGTAACGCATCCCGCTCGATCCGCTTTTTCCACTTCGAGTCGTCTCGACTCCCGTCCCGATTCGGAATCGAGAGGGCCGTTTCGTGGGGCAGGTCGACGTGTGGGGCCCCAGCTCCAATTGCGACGGGCCTGTCGGATGCAGGGATAAACGGTGTGTGCGCCCCGAGCGCAACGGTGGGTTCTGCATCGACCGGTCCGAGAAAGAGGACCGTCCCGCTTTCCGCCGCAGCGGTCCAGATGCCAGCCACGAGTTCCGGGCTCAACCGCCCGTCCTCGACGAGGGCGACCGGTGTCGGTGGGACCTCGTGTTCTGTGGCGATCGAAACGTGTCCTCGCGCTTTCTGGTCGGGGAGGGAAACCGAACAGTGCACGTTCCGGCTGCCACGTTTGGTTTCCCGTTCGAGAGTGACCGTGGCCGTCGGCTGCTCGACGCTCAACTCGACCCCGCCTTCTGCAGCAAGTGATCGGGTGAGATCCACGAACTCCGCGGTGTCGTCGATCGAACGTGTCGTCGGCATTCGGGTGTCTCCAACGGGCCCGCCACGATGAGAGACGACAGTGATGCGACCGCCGACCCGGTTGGCTTCGATCGCCTGGATGGATGGGTCTCGCATCGGGATCGTCAACTTCCCGTCGCCGACCAGGTCTCGGGTCACGTAATACGCGAGCGCGTCTATTCGATCGCTCCGAGATTTCGGCCCCGTTGGGTCGGTACTTGAGGGACTTATGGACCCGGTCGATCCCAGAGTGCCGGGCAGGAATTTGACCAGCTGATACAGCGGCCGGAAGCTGAACCGTCGGTCGAGAAGCGTCCGGGCCCGGTCGACGACACCGGAGAAATCGTCCTCGAGGACGCCGTCCGGAGGTGCTTCGAGGATTCGATCGCTGACCGTCTCGATTAGTTCCCGGTCCCCGGGGAGGAGATCCGGTTCCTCGATTACGTAACTAACATCGAAGGAATCGGCCCCGAGGAGGTGCCCCCGGACGATCGTCACCGGAATTTCGAAGCCAGCGAAGGTGATCGACTTCCGGGTAACCCGCTCACCCAGGAACCGATCGAGGAACGGGGTATCAGCCGGGAAATCGGTGATCGCGGGTGCAAAATCGCGGGTGTGGACGACCACCAGGTCGTCGGTCGTGTCGGCGATCCTGACCCGGTCGTCAATCGCGAGGGGAGTCAACGACCCGAGAGAGCGAAGTGAGGCGAGGAGGTGATATGTCAACCGGCGACGACTGGCCGGGGACCGCCTCTCGAGTTCGTCGATGCGGTTGCGGAGCCGGTTGGGAAGCCCGGTCTCAACCCGCTCGACCGCTCCGGTTCGAGTCCTGGGTCGTGAAAGGCTGCTCGTCTCGAACTGGGATTCGACCCGATCGAGTGTCTCTGTTTCGCTCTCGCTCATCATCGGCTCCCGGACTCGGTAGTGATAGCCCTCCGCCCCTTCGGTGACGGTCGCGACGACGCCGTTCGAGACGGGATACTGGGATCTGACAGCCGGAGCGTACCAGGCCCGCCGGTCGTCTGGTGGGACCGGTCCCGGAACGCTCGCCGGCAACTCGGCACGCATGTCCCTCTCTTTTCCCGCGCCGGTTTGTAAACGCTCGCACATTCGTCCGAATTCATCATTTTTATAACTGGATTCTGCGATCGTCAATCGATGGAGAGCAGGTTGGCACGAAACGCAGGAGGGATAAAATGACGGGAATCCTATCTGTTCTGCCAGGTAGTCGGCGAACCGAAACGGACAAATGGTGACTGTCGGTAAGGACTACCTGTGCCGAGGTAGCCTAGCCCGGCCAAGGCGGTTGCTTCGAGAGCAACTGTCCGTCAGGACACGTGCGTTCGAATCGCACCCTCGGCGCTTTTCCTCCCGAAGACCCGGCAGACTATCGTGGAGCCGGAGCATCGTCGCCATCCCCGCGTACCACGACTCGGGTAGCCACCGTGGCGGGTGAATCGATGAGTGCCGTTACGTGATTTCGAGGAGAAAGCCCCGCCGTTCACTCGGAGATTCGGTCGGGGAACTGGGCGGCTGTCATACAGAAAAATACGCACCGAGTCCCCAATAGTGTCGGGGCGAAACCGAAACGGTTCGGTTAGTCATCAGAGGGGAGTGCGGTCCCCTCTTCGGCGAGCAACCTGTCGAGACCGTCCACAATGGCGTGGACGCTCCCGAGGGTGATATCCGCCTCGCTCCCCGTTGCCGTCACCGATCGGTCGCCCCGGGAAAGTGTCACCTCGACCGTAACGACGGCATCGGTCCCACCGGTGATGGCGTCGACGTGATAGTCCTGGAGGTGGAACGTCAGATTTCCCAGGGCCTTTTTCACCGCTTTCATCGCTGCGTCGACCGGTCCACTCCCGGTCCCGCTTGCGACCCGCTCTGCGTCCCCGACCTGCAACCGAACACTCGCCGTCGGGGTGCCCGACCCGCTTGCGGCGGTCAGATCGAGGAGTTCGACCTGGCGCTCGCGGTCGACGTCGGTGACGTCCTCCGCGATGGCCATCAGGTCCGTGTCAGTGACCCGTTTGCCACGTTCGCCGAGGGCCTTGACTCGCGAGACGACCTCCGCGAGTTGGTCGTCCTCGACGGAGACGTCTTGTTCTTCCAGGGCCGCTCTCACGCCGGCTCGACCGGCGTGCTTTCCCAGGACGAGTCGTCGTTCTCGGCCGACGGTTTTGGGCCGGTAGGGCTCGTACATCCCCCTGTCTTTGAGCGTTCCGTCCGTGTGGATGCCACTCTCGTGGGCGAACGCGTTCTGTCCGCTCACCGCTTTGTTGGGCGGCAACTCAAGCCTCATCGCGTCGGCGACCAGACTGGAAAGGCCGTAGAGTGACTCGGTGTCGACCGTCGCCATGTCGTACCCGTGATACAGGGAAATGACGACCTCTTCGAGGGCGACGTTTCCCGCCCGCTCGCCGATGCCGTTGACGGTCGCATGGACCAGGTCCGCACCCGCGCCCACGCCCGCGAGCGCGTTCATGAGCGCGAGCCCCAGGTCGTCGTGGGTGTGGACGCTCACCGGGCCCAGCTTTGCGAGCCGTTCCACCGACTCGGCGACTTGATCCGGGCTGGCGTGCCCGACCGTATCCGCGTAGGCGAAGCGGTCGGCACCCGCGTCGTGGGAGACGGTCGCAAGTTCGTCGAGGAAATCCGCGGTTGCCCGGCTGCCGTCCTCGCCGATCACCTCGACCCAGAGGTCGTGGTCCTTCGCGTACTCGACCAGTTCGGCCGTCGTCTGTCTGACACCGGCTTTCGACGTGCCGACTTTCGTCTCGATATGGCGATCGCTTGCCGGTACCACGAGGTTGATTCCGTCGACGCCGGCATCGATCGCGAGGTCCACGTCGTGTTTGACCCCGCGGGCGAAACTCGTGACCGTCGCGTCGAGTTCGAGTTCGGTCACTCGCTCGATCGCCTGTTGCTCTCCCGGGCCAGTGCAGGCGCTCCCCGCCTCGATGACGGAAACCCCTGCCTCGGAGAGTGCTCGGGCGATCTCGACTTTCTGCTCGGGCGCGAGCGAGACACCTGGGGCCTGCTCGCCGTCCCGCAACGTGGTATCGAGGAGCTGTACGTCGTCGTCGGGGGGTGCGCTAGTTTGCACCCGCAATAAATCGATCCGTGGTCATCGCTGCCACACGCTTCAGAATGTGACGCTGCTATTTAAATCACTCCAGTCGTCGCCGGTCTCTTCACTGTCGTGTGGGGCTCGAATAATGCGAGGGCGCGAATAAGTGTGGCCCGAATAAAACCTGACGGTGCGAATCACCCCTGGAGCCTAACCCGGTCCCCGACAGCAACGTCCGCTGCGGTCCCTGCCGGTAGTTCGATAATTCGATCCGCACGCTCGCGCCCGTACCCGGTCCAGGGCTGGAGCGTATCGGCTGCAGTCACCCGTTCTTCGACCGTCCAGATGATGTCGATCGGTACCCGGACGAACAGCATGTGAACCCCACGCCGTTTGGGGGCCTCGAAGGGGAACACGAGCCCGTAGCCCGAAGGGAGCGTTTTCTCGAACATCACGCCCTTCAGTTGCTCGAGAGTGGTTTCGGCGACGGCCACGTCCGTCGCGAGCACCTGTTGGCCGTCCTCGGTTTCCTGAGGTGCATCCCTCTCAATCTCTTGAGGTACATTCTCCTCGGTCTCCTGCGGTACTTTGCCCCCGGTTTCGTGAACGATCTGCACGCCCGCCGATGGAACCCGGGTGCCGAAAAGGATTCCCCATCCCGGGTGTTTCGCCCAACTGTGAAGCGAACCCCCGCCGGAACGAGCGTCGGCGTGGCGGACCCGTATGCCGTGGCGGGCCGCTGTGACCACGTCACGAGCGAGGGCACCTGCCGATTTCCGCTCGATCTGCCCGATCGGGACCCAGCTTTTTCGATGCGGCGACGCGAGACCGATTTCGTGTGTCCGGTTACAACTGAGGAGTGGGACTGGCCCGACTGTCCCCACTACCGCGATACGAGTGCGGCCGATACGTGTGCGCGCTGTGGGCTCGAAGAGCGTCGGCGGGCCCACGACGACTCTCGGCCGCTTTTAGAAGAACACCACCTCGTCTATCCGGGCGAACGGGACGTCTCACACGAAATCACGGTCACGCTGTGTCGCTGGTGTCACGCTGCCGTCCACGAGTCCTGGGCCCGGATCGATGACGAGGTTGGCCCGGATCCCGAGGCCCTCGCCGCCGCCGAAGCCCGTCGAAGCAAGGAACTGGCCGAACTCGGGTTCGAGACGGCGAAGGAGCGTCGGGACTGAGCTGGCGGGTGGGACGGGAAAGCGTCGTGTGACGGGAAGACGTCGTAAGATGAGAAGGCGTCGTGTGACGGGAAGGCGTCATAAGATGAGAAGGCGTCGTGTGACGGGAAGGCGTCATAAGATGAGAAGGCGTCGT
>CAZJZA010000064.1:0-9110 GCA_964550355.1 uncultured Halobacteriales archaeon | reverse complement strand
ACCTGGGTCAGATCCACCGTTGTGTCGTCCAGGTCGAGGATGTAGAATCCATCGCCCTTCCGGACCCCTTCCCGCACCTGTTCTGTGTCCCCGGCCTCGGTGGTCGGTTCCGCTGTTGTCGCCTCCGTCGTTTCGGCTTCGGTCGTCGTGTTGGCCGTTTCCGTGGTCGTCTCCTGGCCGACCTCGAAAATCCGGGCGCTGTCGAAGGTGACGTCGAGGCGATCGAAGTCGCCGATGTCGGCCGGTTGGTCGCTCACGAGGAGCCGGAATTTGCCCGTCTCGGGTTCCGAGCCGGTATCGCCTGCACAGCCGGCGAGCAGACTGACACCGACGCCGGCACCGAGGGCCAGAAAGCGCCGACGGGGGAGGCGTGTTGTTTCGGAGGCGGTTCGGCTGGTTCCAGTTCGGTGTCGGGGACTCATCGTCTTAGTAAAGGGCGCAGACACACAAGAACCCGGATACCCCTTGTGTCGAATTCACTGGGATTAGACGGACTTGGCCCGATTTTCCGCGATTGCCCACAATATCCCAACGTGGGAACCCTCGTCCTCGAAAAAGCTTCGCGTTTTCGGGTGCAACGAGACGCAACCCGGCTCGTCATGCCCCTCCCGGGCGGGGAGGATGTCAACCCGTCTAATGCGGGAATTTCACCCGAACTTCCCGGAGATGTAGTCTTCGACCCGGTCGTTTTGCGGGTTCTGGAAAATGCGGTCGGTCTCTCCGTATTCGACGAGGTGACCGCCGGTCAGGAAGACTGCCGTCTTATCGGAGATCCGGGCGGCCTGTTGCATGTTGTGCGTGACGATGACGACGGTGTAGTCCTCCGAGAGTTCATCGATGAGATCTTCGATCCGCGAGGTCGCGACGGGGTCGAGCGCACTTGCCGGCTCGTCCATCAGGATGACCTCCGGGTCGACCGCGATGGCGCGGGCGATACAGAGCCGCTGTTGCTGGCCGCCAGAGAGGTCGGTACCGCGCTCGTCGAGCCGGTCTTTGACCTCGTCCCAGAGGGCGGCCTGCCGGAGCGCCCGCTCGACTCGTTCGTCCAGGTTCTCGGTATCGTTCTGGATGCGCGGCCCGTAGGCGACGTTGTCGTAGATGCTCTTGGGGAACGGGTTCGGGGCCTGAAAGACCATGCCGACCTGGCGGCGCAGGGCGACCGCGTCGACGTCCTCGTCGTAGACGTTCTTGCCTTTGAACTCCAACTCGCCGGTGACTCGGGCGATGTCGATGAGGTCGTTCATTCGATTGATCGAGCGCAGAAACGTGGATTTCCCACACCCGGAAGGGCCGATGATGGCGGTGACCTGCTGTTCGGGGATGGAGATGGACACGTCGTTGAGCGCCCGCTCGTCCCCGTAGTACACGTCGAGGTTCCGGGCCTGGATGATGGTTTCTGCGTCGGGGATCTGCTCGACGTCCCGCTCGCCACCTTCTGCATTGCCCAGCCCAGTCGCCGACCATTCACCACTCATCGATTCTTCTCCATCTGTCGAGTCTGCATTAGGCCTGCTGTTCATATTTGTTGCGGAGGTATATCGCGAGGACGTTCATCGAGAGCATTACCAAAAGTAGCGTGACGACGCCGGCCGGCGCGATGAGTTCCCGGAAGGCCGATTTCTGGTGGAACGACCAGTAGAAGACCTGGAGGGGCATCGCCGAGACCTGGCTCGTAAAGCCGGTTGGGGGACGGAACACCGCCGTCGCCGCCCCGATCATCAGGAGCGGTGCCGTCTCCCCGATCGCGCGGCTCAAAGCCAGGATCGTCCCCGTGAGGACGCCGGGGACTGCCCGGGGAAGCACCACCTCGCGGATCGTCTGCCACCGGGTCGCTCCCATCCCGTAGGAGGCTTCCCGCACGGCCTCCGGAACGGAGCGAATGGCCTCCTGTGCTGAGATGATCACGATCGGGAGGATCAAAAGCGAGAGGGTGAGTCCGGCCACCACGACGATCCCCAGGCCCATGCCGATGAGATTGACGAAAAGACCCAGCCCGAGCAGGCCGTACACCACCGATGGCACCCCCGCCAGGTTTGCGATGTTCACCCGGATGGCCCGCGTGATCGTCCCGCCGATACCGGTCTGGGGGGCGTATTCCTCGAGATAAATTGCAGCGCCGACCCCGACGACGAAGGAGACGATAGCGACGATGGCGATGATGAACACCGACCCGACGATCGCCGGGAACAGGCCCGCGTTTTCGGGGATCGTCGATGGCGCACTCGTGAGGAACTGCCAATCGAGGACCGGTTCCGGCGTCCTCGTGGCGATGGCCCCGCCGAGGACGATGCCCGCCGCGATGGCACCGAGGGAAACGAACGGGGAGAGCAGTCCCGGCCAGGCACTGCGATCATTTCTGAGGACTGCACCGTTGTACCAGGCGACGGGGAGCAAAGCGGCCGCATAGAGGATCACCGCCGTATCCGACGCGCCACCGGTCCCGGCCGGGCCAACGAAACTCGCCAGGATGCCGAAGAGGACGACCCCACCGAGAATCGTGGCCTGGCGACGGCGATCTCTCGGAGCCTGGCGGGAGGCGATGAGGGCACCGGCAGGAACGACGAGGATCCACACCAGCATGATCCAGGGCAGCGGCATGATGGGAATTGCCGGCTCGATGAGATGCCCCACGGCGACCCCGACGAGCCCGACGAAGGCGGCGGCGAGCGGGGCTCGCGTGTCCTCGCGGCTGGCGAAATGCCCGTAGACGGCAAGGGCCGGGAGCACGGCGATGGTGTAATACAGGAACCAGAAAAACGGGTCGAAGACGAGAAAGAGCACGAACAGGGCACCGGCAAAGACGAGCCCGGCCGGCGGGATGACCGTTGCCCGAACGGCGACCCACCGAAGGTCGGGCCGACGTCGGAAGAGATAGCCCCCGTAGGCCAAAAGCGGCCCCCCGAACCCGACGGCAGCACCGAGATACCAATCCCCACTCGCCGCACCGAGGCCGAAGGCGTCGACGACGACCATGAGAAGCAGCCATGCCAGGACGAACACACCCAACCAGGAGGCACCCTTCGCGAGCCCGGCAAAGAGCCGACCCCGGAGGCGACTGACACCGGCGAAGGCCGTCTCTGATGCGCCCCCGCTCATATCAATATTCCTCCCGGTACCGTTCCGAGATGATGTTGCTTATGATGTTCATCAGGAGCGTGATCGCAAACAGCGTCAGACCGATCGCGAAGAGGCTCTCGTAGGCCAGGGTGCCGCCGGCGAGATCGCTGTTAGCGATCTGCACCATCGCGGCGGTCATGGTCTGTCCGGAGTTGAGAAAGACCTCGCCTGGGTGGACGAAAGGGATACCGAACCCGAAAATATCTGCGGTCTGTACCATCGGGAGGGAGGACTGCATTCCCATCGCCACCGTGACGATCATGGTCTCGCCGATGGCCCGCGAAATCGCGAGAATGTATGAGGAGACGATTCCGGAGGTGGCCGCCGGCAAGATGATGTCCGTCGTCACCTCGTACTTGGTCGCCCCCATCCCATACCCGGCCTGGCGCAGCGAGTCCGGGACCGCGGACATGGCATCCTCGGAGATCGAGGAAACCATCGGGATCGTCATGATGCCGACCATCAGGGAGGCAGAGAGGACGTTGAACGTCGAGACGCCAGGGAAGAGAAAGTCGATCACGGGCGTGACATACACGAGCGCGAAAAACCCATAGATCACCGTCGGGACCCCGGCCAATATTTCCAGGAGCGGTTTGAGTGCCGATCGGGTTCGACCGGGTGCATACTCGCTCAGATAGACGGCGGTGAGGGTTCCGACCGGGATGGCGATCAGCGCGGCCGTGGCGGTGACGACCAGCGTCCCGAAAACCAGGGGCAACACGCCAAAGGAGACCGGCTCGAGGTTTGGGCTCCAGTCCAATCCCGTAAGAAAGGCGATCGGCGAGTAAGAGCCGAAGAAACTCACCGCGTCTCCCAGGAGCGTGAGGAAGATCGCGATCGTGGTGAGGACCGTCGCCGCCGCGAACGAGAAGAAAACGGCCCGGTAAAATCCCTCGCGGAGGGACTGAAACCCCCGGTCTCCGGAGAGGTCCGGCTCCTCAGAATATTCTGTCATTGTGCTGGGTTAGGTGGGTGAAATGAAAACCATGGTGATTCGGTTCAACTGACTTCATCGATGGCCGCCTCAAGTGCGTCGAGTTGGTCTCGAACGGCGGCCTCCGTGTTGGGCACGTATCCGACCTGCTCGGCGACGAGTTCTTGGTTTCCGCTCTGTTCTATGTAATAGCGGGCAAATTCGGCGATATGTTCCTGGGCGAGTTCCTTCTTCGAGGCGTAGGTGAAAAGCGGACGAGAAAGCGGCGTGTACTCGCCATTTTTCGCGGTTTCGACGCTTGGCTCGACACACCCGTCCCCGTCGTCGATACGGAGGGCGGTGACGCTTTCGGGGTTGTTGTAGTAGTAGGAAAACCCGAAGTAGCCGATGGCGAACTCGCTGCCCTTTACACCCTGGACGATCAGGTTGTCCTTTTCTGTCGGTTCGTAATCCTTTGCGTGATCGTGTTCCTCGCCGAGGACCGCCTCGCGGAAGTAATCGAAGGTGCCAGAGGTGTCGGCGGGGCCGAACCGTTCGATCTCCTCGTCGGGCCAGTCGTCGTTGATCGCGCCCCAGGTGTCCGGACCGTCCCGGCTCCAGAGCTGGCGCAACTCCTCGACGGTCAGACACTCGACCCAGTCGGCGTCGTTGTTGGCGACGACGGTCAACGCGTCGGTCGCGACCGTGAGTTCGAGCGGTTCGACGCCGTTTTCCCGGCACGCTTCGAGTTCGCCCTCGGTGATCGCCCGGCTGGCGTTGTTGAACTGGGACGCGCCGGGGCAGAAGTGGTTCTCGAACCCGCCCCCGGAGCCGGTCGATTTCACCGAGATGTTCACGTCCGGATAGTTGATCATGAACTGTTCGGCGACGGCCTCGGCCAGTGGAAACACGGTCGAAGACCCGGAAATCTCGATGTCGCCGGCCAGTCCACTTTCACAATCAGTGGTCCGACTGGTACAGCCTGCGACCATCGCCGCCCCGGCCGCCCCAACTCCGGCGAGGAGTTGCCGACGGGAAAGCGACGAGCGGTCGCCGTCTCGTTCCATCATCAAAACCGAATCAACCCGCAAGTAAAGACTCTACTATGTTGTCTATATAGACACGTATAGTCAGGGCGAGCCGGTCACTCCCTGGACCCCGACTCGGGGCCGGTGCCCGCCGCCTCGGTCGTCGAATTCGTGCAGCGGGCAGTTGTCGCCTTGAACGTTGCCACGACCCGCCGTCCGGGTTCGAGTTCGAGTCGCTCCCGACTCCGCTCTGTGATGAGTGCCCAAAGCGGGGTCTCGGCCCCGATGTCGACAGCCACCTGCCCCACGTTCTCACCGGCGGTGACCGACTCGACAGTCCCCTCGAATCGGTTTCGAGCGCTCGTCCCTCCAGCCGGCGGGGCATCTTGTGGCGCATGAAGCGTCACGGCGTCGGCCCGGATACCGACGCGAACGTGCTCGCTCCCCGGCGGCACCAGTGCACGAATCGTCCCGGCGGCGGTTTCGATCTCGGCGATCTCCCCGTCCCGGCTGGAGACCGTCCCTTCGAGGATCGTTTCGGTCACTTCGGCGACGGCCGCATAGCCCGTCTGTAACCGGTCGAAACGGGCGAGCAGCGACTCGCCGCCCTCCGTCACGGTGCTGCCGCCGCCACCGGGACCGCCGCGTGTTCGTTCGACGAGCGTTCCGAAGGCCGATTCGAGTTCGTCGAGCCGGTTCTGACACCGCGAGTAGGAGCGGCCGAGGGACTGGGCCGCGAGATTGAGCGATCCTTCCTCGCGGATGGCTTCGAGGAGCGAGGCGTCCCGTTCGCCGAAGGTCACACCGGCTTCCCGTAACTGTGCTTCGAAACTCGCGTCCATAGCAATCGCTACGGCGTAACCTGGGAAAACGGTTCGGGACGGGCCCTTCGGCGACGACGAATGATCTCAGTACACGAGTTCGCCGGAGATGAACTTCCGTGTTCGCTCGTCTGCCGGATCCGCGAAAATCGTGTCGGTGGGACCGACTTCGGTGATACCCTCGCCGAGCAGGACGGCGACTCTGTCGGCGATTCGTTCGGCCTGGTGCATGTCGTGGGTGGCGACGACGACGCCCAGTCCGCGATCCCGGGCCTCCCGAACAGCGTCCTCGATGAGCCCGGTGTTCCGCGGGTCGAGGTCGGAGGTCGGCTCGTCGAGCAGGAGGTAGGTCGGCTCGTATGCCAGCGCTCGGGCGAAGGCGACCCGCTGGGCCTCGCCACCGGAGAGTGAGTGTGCGTGCTGGTCGAGCTTGTCTTCGAGGTCGACGACTGCGAGGGCCTCCTCGACGGCCGACGGGGTTCCATTGGAGCGGACGATCGCCCTGAGGTGGTCCTGAATCCGCTCGCCCAGCGGCCGTCGGACTCGGAGCCCGTACTCGACGTTCCGGGCTACCGTCGCGTCGAACAGGTTCGCCTTCTGGAAGACCATCCCGAGCCGTCGACGGAGTGCCAGTCGGTCACGTTCCTCAAGTTCCCACGCGACTTTCCCCTCCACCTCGACGGTGCCGGTCGAGGGCTGGAGGAACAGGGCCAGGATCCTGAGCAGCGTCGTCTTTCCCACACCCGAGGGGCCGATGATGCCAACCACCTCACCAGGATCAACTCGAAGGTCGACGCTCTCGAGCACCCCTTCGTTCCCGTACGCATGGGACACGCCCAAGAGTCGCATCATCGGTTCATCGCCCCCGAATCACCGAGTCGGACGACGATTGCATTGACCAGGAGCACGAGGACGACGAGGATAGCACCGAGGATCATCGCCGTCCCGTACTGGCCCTGTCTGGCTTCGAGCTGGATAGCAGTCGTGAGGGTTCTGGTCTTCGAAATTCCGCCGGCACTCGTGATGTTGCCACCGACGATGAGTACGGAACCGACCTCGCTGATCGCTCGGCCGAAGCCCGCGAGGATGGCCGTGGCGATCCCGTATCGTGCCTCCTTGAGCACGACGAGTGCCACATCGACGCGATGACCGCCCAGCACTCGTGCCGCGTCCCTGACTCCGTCCCCGATCCCGGTGATGGCCGCGAGGCTGATCGCAGTGATCGGCGGGGTCGCGAGGACGAACTGCGAAATGATCATCGCCTGTTTCGTGAAGACGAGATCGAGCGACCCGAGCGGCCCCTGGTTCGAAACGATGAACAGGACCATCAGCCCCACGACGACGCTGGGAAAGCCCATGCCCGTGTTGATGACTGACTTCACGAACTGCTTGCCGGGAAAATCGGTAAAGGCCATGCCGATGGCGAATGGAATGCTGAAAAGCGTGCTCAGGGTCACCGCAGTGAGGCTGACGTACAGCGAGACCCAGACGATGCTCCAGACGTACCCCTCCCTGAAGGGCAAATCGAGGAGGACCGGGACCAGACCGAGTGCCGATTCCACGATCACGTTCGCTATTCACCGGAGCTGCTACTCCAGCCTTCCGGAACGTACTGCTGGAAGTTGGGGTCCTCGGAAACGGCCTCCGGGTAGAACAGCTGCTCGCCGTTCATTGTGTAGTCCGCGATGGCCTTCTGGGCGGCGGGACTCGTGATCCACCCGATGTACGCCATCGCGAGGTCGTAGTTCGTGTTCTCGTGGACGCCCGGATTGACCGCCATGACACCGTAGGGATTCGCGAGGCTCTCCGGCCCGCCCTCGATCGGTCCCTGCACGAGGATGGTGAGGTCGATCTCCGAGCGCTGGGAAATGAAGGTCCCCCGGTCCGAGAGCGTGTAGGCGCCCTGCTCGTTCGCGATGTTGAGGGCCTCACCCATGCCCGTGCCGGTCTCCTGGTACCAGTCACCGCCCGGCTGGGTCCCGGCAGCCTCCCAGAGGTTCAGTTCCTTCGTGTGGGTGCCGGAGTTGTCTCCACGGGAGACGAAGGACGCGCCGGCGTCGGCGATGGTCGTGAGGGCCTCCGTCGCCGAGGCCATGCCCCCGATCCCCGCCGGATCGCTTTCGGGGCCGACGATGACAAAGTCGTTGAACATGAGGTCTCGGCGGTTGACGCCGTAGCCGTTCCGCATGAACTCGTCTTCCAGACCACGAGCGTGGACCATCACGACGTCAGAATCGCCGTTGCGCGCCGATTCGAGGGCCGCACCCGTCCCCTGGGCGACGGCGTCGACTGTCACGCCGTACATCTCCTCGAAGCCGGTGTGGATCTCGTCGAGCAGTCCCGTGTCGTAGGTGCTCGTGGTCGTCGTGAGGGTCAGTGCCTCGCCGGCGACTTCGGCCGTCGGGGCGTCCGACCCACCCCCGGCACAGCCGGCGAGAGCGGTGAGTCCGGCTGCGCCGACGCCGAGAAGTACTTCTCGTCGGGTCCGTCCACGGCTGACAGGTCCGTCGTTTCGTTGTGCCATATACGATATAACGGTAATCGCGTACAATAATAAACGCTGGGGTCAGCGTCGGCATCGTGTCACCAGCTTACTTTCCCGGGAGGACAACCCTCGGGCAAACGCGCCAAATTCGTCTGAATCCGGTGCAAGCGTCGAGTTTTATAAACCGGCGTCGCCCCAGGATCCGGGTATGCAACGTCGTTCATTCATTACTGCACTCGGGGTGGGGGCGCTCGGCTCCCTTTCGGGATGTCAAACCGCTGTCGGCACAGTTGCACTGCCGGACATGCCGGACTCGCTCCTGAACGAGGGCGGCTGGGAGCTTCGGAGTGAAACGAAAGACGAGACCGTCTTCGAGAAGGAGTACAGCCTGGTCACCGTTGAGGCAGTCGCTTCTTCAGTGCTTTATGCGGACGCCGCGCTGGGAGAGCAGGTCCGGGCGGATACCCTCGGCACGCTCGATACGGACCTGGCCCTCTTCTCCGCCTCCCGCATCGACATGGCACCGTCCGTGGACGAACTCGGACCCGTCCAGTCGGAGGTCAAAAACCGGATTCGGGAGAACGCCGTCGCGGAACTCCAGAGTCAGATGGAAGCGGCCGGCATCACCGATATCGAGCAGACCGAGACCGGCTCCTACGACGTGGCCGGTGGCGCCACGGCTGACCTGACCGAACTGTCGGGGAGCTATCTGGTCCAGGACATCGAGTTCCCGGTCCGGGAGCACA
>CAZJZA010000063.1:0-9202 GCA_964550355.1 uncultured Halobacteriales archaeon | reverse complement strand
TCCCGGTAGCCCAAAGCGGAAAGGATATCGGCGTATCGCCAGCCGCGGATGGGCCAGGAGACCACGTAGATCGCGGCCGCAAGGGCGATCAACACCGGATCGGCCCGCATCATCTCCGCGAAGACGGTGCGGGGATCGAGATAGACGAACATCAGGGCAATCGCGAGGATGGAGAGCAGGAGGCCGGCGACCATGCCCGTTCGTCGATTCGCGTAGGGCTTTACTCGAATCTCCCAGGCAGTGCGGAGGATTTGGCTTCCCATTCCCAGCACGTCCCTGACGAGATCGACCTTCGAATCCCCCTTCGGCGTCCAGTCGACGGCGAACTCGTTGACGGTGAATCCCTGGCGCTGTGCTTTGACGAGCATCTCCGTGTCCCAGAACCAGTGAGAGTCTTTCACGACCGGCCGCAGCGTGTCGAAGGCCTCCCGGCTGAACGCCTTGAAGCCAGCCTGGTGGTCCCGGAGTTCAGAGCCGAGCAGGGTCCGAACGAGGAAGTTGAACCCCCGACTCGAAATAGCCCGCTTTGGCGGCCGGTCGGCTTCTTCGCCCGGCATCCAGCGCGAGCCCGTGGCCTGGTCGTACTCCCCGGATCGCACGCTTTCGACGAGTTCTTCCAGGTGGGACATGTCCGTCGCGAGGTCCGTATCGAAGTACACGAGCGTGTCCCCGGCGGCCGTCTCGAAGGCGCGATTCAGGGCTTCGCCCCGACCGAGTCGCTCGTCTGCGTGGTAGTGCCGAACTCGATCGTCCGCGCCAGTGAGGCGATCGGCGATCTCCGGGGTTCGGTCCGCACAGCCGTCTTCGGCGATAATGACTTCGTACTGCCCGGGAGAGAGAAAGCCTTCGAGGGTGTCAAGGGTGATCTCGACCGTCGACTCGATGGTCGCCTCCTCGTTGTACGCCGGGAGAACGACGCTCACCTCGACAGCCGCCTCTTCCATGTCTCCGGTGTCGGATAGCTGGCGGTAAGAACTTTCTGAACTTGGAAATTGTCTCGATTACCGCTCCGATTTGGCAATTGCTCCAGTCGATTAACCCTTCGTACCAAATCGGCTATTGAAGCGGCCTCCGTTTGGACAGTCATGGGAGCCTCGGCGGCCGAAATGGAACACGGTGGATTGACGCCGAAACAGCGTCGGATCCTCGCGTACCTCCGCGAGCGGGTAAACGCGGAGACGTACTTCAAGTCCCGACTCATCGGCGAGGACCTCGACCTCTCCGCAAAAGAAGTCGGGTCGAACATGCGCGCCATCGCGAAGGCCGACCACGGTCTCGAAATCGAACAGTGGGGTTACTCCTCCTCGACGACCTGGCAAGTGACGACTGCCTGAAAGTGGCCGACGTGACCACCGACCGAACGGGGTCGGCGTGACGATTGCCTGAAAATGGCTGACGCGACGACCACGGCTGAGAAGAATCGAAGTGAGTGCCCGATCAGGGCTCGTATCGGAACAGCGTCGACGCGCTTCTCGCGAACGAATGGGTTTGTTCGTCGAACGACGATGCATAGCGAAGGAGTAAGGAGATGACCGTCTCCGGCTCCTCGACGCGGTAGCCGTCCTCTCGGTCCAGAAGACCTGCCTCGGCCATCTCGGAGGCGTACGTGCTAATCGTGGCGGTCGAGACGCCGACAGCCTCTGAGAGGGAGGCTCCGGTGTGTGTTGGCTCGGCGAGCAGCGTCAGGAGCATAGCCCGGGGAGTCTCGCGCCTGAGATAGCCGAGTGCCACCTGCTCGAACGCGTCGAACTGGCCGGCGGGGAAATATCGTTTATAGTCCCCGTCGCGGCACGATTCGAGCTCGTCGCTGTTCGTGAGCCGGCGGAGGTGATACTGTGTCTCACCCGTGGCGAGTGAGAGGTCGTCCCGAATTTTCGAGAAATGTGCGCCTGGCGTGGTCTCGACGTACCCTGCGATCGCTTCGCGTGCGTCGCTTTCGCTGTCGTCCCCGTCGCGATCGGCGAGTCCCAGCAGCGGGCTCCCTGCTCCGACGGCGGCGAATTTGCGTAGCGTCGTCCGTTTCTCCTCGTCGATTGTCACGCGTTTTTCTCGACTGTCTTTCAGTTCTCTTCTTCGAGTTCGGCGTCCATCTCCTCGATGACCTCTTCAGCCGGCTTGATCGAGCCGGTACCTTGCCTGAGATCTCCTTCCTCCACGTTCATGGGTGCACCGATCTCGTCCAGGATTTCCTCGATGTTGTCCAGCCCGAGGAGTTCGCGGGTTTCCTCGTCGAACTCCAGGCTGTCGAGGCCCTCGGTCGGTTCGGCGATGTCGCTGTCGGTGAGATGCTTGCCGTAGCGACCGAGGAGCGAGGAGAGTTCCTGGGGGAGGACGAAGGTCGTGCTCTCGGCCCCGCCGATGACCTCCAGGGCTTCGAGACCCCGCTCGATCACGGCGCGCTCACCCATGGACTCCGCAGAGCGGGCCCGCAGGACCGTCGAGACCGCATCCCCCTGGGCTTCGAGGATCTGGGACTGCTTTTCCCCCTGGGCGCGAATGATGTTCGAGCGCTTTTCACCCTCGGCGCGCTCGATCGCGGACTGGCGCTCACCCTGGGCCTCCAGAATCATGGCCCGGCGCTTTCGCTCCGCAGAGGTCTGTTGTTCCATCGCCTGCTGGACGTCCCTCGAGGGGTTGACCTCCCGGACCTCGACGGATTCGACCCGAATCCCCCACTCGTCGGTGGGCTCGTCGAGTTCCTTCCGGATGCGAGCGTTGATCTCCTGGCGCTTGTTGAGCGTATCGTCCAGTTCCATGTCTCCGATGACCGCCCGGAGGGTGGTCTGGGCGAGATTCGAGACCGCCCGCTTGTAGTCATCGACCTCCAGGAACGCTCGCTTCGCGTTCATCACGCGGATGTAGACCACGGCGTCGGCGGTCACCGGCGAGTTGTCACGGGTGATGGCCTCCTGGCGGGGCACGTCGATGGTCTGGGTCCGCATGTCGAAGATGTACGTTCGGGAGACAAACGGCGGGATGAAATTGATCCCCGGTTCGAGGAGGCCCCGGAACTCCCCGAAGACGGTCAGGGCTTCCTTCTCATACGCGTCGACGATCTCCACCGCCTGGTAGACGGCCACGACGAGGAGGACCAACACCAGCAGTCCGACGATGGTCAGCGGCGATGCGCTGGTCAGCGATTGGAGGACGAGGAGTGACATACGTTATCTAGCCTCCGATGCCTGATAAAGGTGCGCCAGCCGGCTAGCCTCGCCCCGCCTCTTCTTCAGTTTCAGCCGACTTCTCGGTTGTTTCCTTCCGGTTTGCCCCGCGTTCCAGTTCCCGATCGATCTCGTCCTGCTGGGCGATGGCATCGACTTTCAAAACATTTCCCCCACCGGGGTCGATGACGATGATCGGTGTCCCCTCCTCGATTATCCCCTCGACGCTCCGGGCGGCATACGTGGGATCGAATCCTCCCGATTCGAGTTTCACCTGCCCAGATCGGGGCGTCACCCGTTCGATGACGTAGCCCTGCTCGCCCACGAGGTCGGCCGACCCTTCCGTTTGTCCCCGGTCGCTTCCCGTGTAGAATTCGAAGTGTCGGTACAGATAAAACGACCCGGCCCCCCCGACGAGCACGGGAGGCCCCGGACCCCGCGCCCTCGCCGCTCCCGGGACGAGAAGCCCGAGGATCCCTGCCGCTAAAAGGGCCACCCCGATGACGATAAAGTGAGCACCCGGCGCGAACCCTTCGAGGACTGTGAGGATGAGTCCGGCCACGAGGAGAATCGTGGTCAGGGACTCGCCGAGGAGCGATACCATGCGTTGTCGTTTGGGCCGGGTGGGGAAAACCGTTACCCGGGCAGTGATGGTTGCCGGAACCCGGAGCCGATCAAAGACTGATGAAAAGGAGCGTGATCGCCAGCCCGGCCCCGAACAGGAAGGGGAGCACGTTCACGAGCCGCGGCGAGCCGGGTTCGATCTCCGGCACCTCCGGTTCTGCCTCCGGTCCGACCTCGTCGAGTTCGAATTTCCAGTCGGTCATCGATCCACTCTCCGACGGTTACGTTCAGACTTCGTCACGTCGCCCTCGTAAACCACGCCCCGTTCGCCGTCGATCGTCACTGTCTGCCCGGGTTGAAGTTCTGTGATGTCGGCACCGCTAATCATCGGGATTTCGAGCTCCCGTGCCACCATCGCCGCGTAACTGGTCATGCCCGACTGTGCGCTGACGATCCCGCCGAGGTTCTCCACACCATCTGTAAGCTCGTCTTCAAAGTCCGAACGGATGATACCGATGCTTCCCGGCTCGATTGCCGACAGGTCAGCCGTTTCGAGTTCCACGACCGGTCCGGAAACCCGCCCGTCGACCACGGATCGCCCGACTGCGAGCGTCTCGGCTGCGACGTGGACCTTGAGCGTGTTTGTCGTGTCCTCACCCTCGAGTTCGGTCATCATCCCCGTGAGCACGACGACGGTGTCCCCGGGATCTATCACGCCCGAATCCAGGGCCGCCCGGACCGAATCCTGGATGACCGTCGTCGCCGTCCCTGCTTGCACGTCGGCGTACTGGGCGTTGACGCCCCAGACCAGTCCCAACTCCCGTCGGACGTGGTCACTCGGTGTGGTCGCGACGACGGGAACACTCGGCCTGAACTTGGCGACACGCCGGGCCGTATACCCCGACTCGCTGGCGACGACGACCGCGCTCGCGTCGACGTCCCTGGCAAGATATCGTGCCGAGCGAGCCAGTGCGTCAGTTCGGCTGTCCCCTGTGGCGTTGGGTACCCGTTGCTCGACGATGTCGGCGTACTCCTTCGAGGCCTCGATCTCCCGGATGATCCGGTCCATCGTTTCGACGACCCGTGTTGGATGGGCCCCGATTGCGGTCTCGGCCGAAAGCATCACTGCGTCCGTGCCATCGAGGACCGCGTTCGCCACGTCCGAGGCCTCAGCGCGGGTCGGACGGGCCTGCTCGACCATCGAGTCGAGCATCTCTGTCGCGGTGATCACCGGGACCCCGGCCGCCTGGCTCTTCGTGATGATTCGCTTCTGGATGAGCGGGACGTCTTCCATCGGGAGTTCGACCCCCAGGTCGCCGCGCGCGACCATGATGCCCTGGGCGGCCCCGATAATCTCATCGAGGTGGGAGACGGCGTCGGCTCGCTCGATCTTCGCGATGACCGGGATTTCGGCGTCGAGATCCTCGATTGCCCGGCCGACTTCGAGGACGTCCTCGGCGTCGCGGACGAAACTGGCGGCGATGAAATCTGCCCCGGCTTCGACGGCCAGTTCCAGGTCGGCACGGTCTTTCTCCGTCACGATGTCGACATCGAGGTCGACCCCGGGGACGTTCACTCCCTTGCGGCTCCCGAGTTCCCCGCCATTCACGACTGTCGCGTGAACGGTCCCGTCTTTTACTCCCTCGACCTCCGTCTCGATCCGGCCGTCGTCGAGGAGGATCCGGTCGCCTGGCGAGACCCGCGAGATATCCGTCGTGAGCCCAATTCGATCGGCCGAGACGGCGGGCGATTCGACGAAGGTGACACTCGACCCCTCTTCAAGATCGAGGGGACTATCGGTTTCGCCAGTCCGGATTTGCGGACCCTGGAGGTCCACCATGACTGCCACCGGTTTGTCGGTCCCGGCGTCGACCTGTTGGGCGTGTTCGATGAGTTCGGCCCGCGATTCCCGGGTCCCGTGACTCGAGTTGATCCGGGCAACGGTCATCCCGGCGTCGGCGAGGTCGCCTATTACGTCCCGATCCTCGGTCGCCGGGCCGAGGGTGCAGACGATCTTCGCGTTTCGCATTACCCTCCCTTCGACCGCCCCTCGAATAAAGGTGCCATCCGCTCGCCGGCGAAAATAGCCCTCCATTCCCGGCTATTGGATTTTCGTGCCTGGTGGACTGTCGCTCTGAGTGGTGAGGAGATCGGCGTCGTCGCCGGCCGCAAGAAGCATGCCGTTTGATTCGACGCCGAACAGTTCGGCCTTCTCGAGGTTGGCGAGAAGGACGATCCTGGTTCCCGGAAGCGAATCGACGTCGTGGAGTTGACGGATGCCGGCGACGACCTGCCGGGTCTCCACGCCGATGTCGACCTCGAGCCGGACAAGCTTGTCTGCGCCCTCAATCGGTCCGGCGGAATCGATCTCTCCAACTCGCATGTCCAGATTCTGGAAGTCTTCGAAGGCAATTCGCTCCTCGGCGATGGGTTCGATGTCTGTCATGGGTGTGTCGGTGTCAGTTGGTTCGTCTGCTTTTTCGGCTGCCGTGTCTTCGCTGCCGTTCTCCGTTTCCTCGGTGTCGCTTTCCGTTCCCTCGATGGCGCTCGCCGTTTCCTCGATCCGTTCTTCGAGGGCAACCTGTCGGGCTCGAACCTGCTCGTCCTCGATCTTCTCGAAGGGCTCTCGGGGCTCGCCAAACGTCGCGGGTGGGGTTTCGAGACAGGCTTCGAGTGCCGCGTCCCCGACGGCACCTGGCTCGTTCAGGTCCTCCCAGATCTGTGCGGCGGTCTGGGGCGTGAACGGCTCCAGCGTGACCGCGATGGCCTTGACCAGCTGGACGGTGTCCCGGATGACCTGTGCGGCTTCGTCGGGGTCTTCGTCGACGAGCTTCCAGGGTTCTTTTCGCTGGATGTACTCGTTGCCGTATCTGGCGAGTTCGAGCGGGACCGATCCGGCGTCACGCACCGAGTAGTCGTTGAGCGCGGTCCGGAAATCGGCCATTGCGTCCTCGATTTCCGATTCGACGGCCGATGAGAGGTCAACGTCCGGCGTCCCGTCGTAATTCCGTGTCGCAAAGAGCAGCGCCCGGTAGACGAAGTTGCCCACGTCGTCGGCCAGTTCTGTGTTGACCCGCTCCTGGAAGGCCTCCCAGGAGAAGTCGATGTCCCGTTCGAAAGCGCCGGAGGTGGCGATGTAGTAGCGAAGCAGGTCGGTTTCGAACGGCGAGTCGAGGTATTCGTCGGCCCAGACGGCCCGGTCGCGACTCGTGGAGAAGCCCGCACCGTCGAGGTTGACGAAACCACTCGCCATCACCGCCCGGGGTTCGTTGAACCCCGCTCCTTCGAGCATCGCCGGCCAGAAAACCGTGTGATGCTGGATGATGTCCCGCCCGATCACGTGAATGATCTCCCCGTCGCCCTCGCGCCAGACCTCCTCCCAGTCGTAGGTGTCTGCCCCCACGCGGTCGGTGTACTGCTTCGTCGAGGCGATGTACTCGATGGGGGCGTCGACCCAGACGTAGAGGACGAGATCGGTTTTTTCGCCCTCCCGTTCGGGATACTCGATTCCCCAGTCGAGGTCCCGGGTGATACACCAGTCCTGCAGTTCGCCCTCGATCCACTCGCGGGGCTGGTTTCGGGCGTTTTTCGTCCCTTCCAACCGGTCGATGAACTCCCCGAGGTAGTCCTGGAAGGCAGAAACCTCGAAGAACTTGTGTGTCCGAGTGCGGTATTCCGCCGGGTTCCCGGTGAGGATACTCGTCGGGTCTTCGATCTCGCCGGGTTCCAGATGGCGGCCACACCCTTCATCGCACTCGTCCCCGCGGGCCTCTGCGCCACAGTAGGGACAGGTCCCTTCCACGTAGCGGTCCGGGAGGGGCTGGCCCTCGATCGGGTCCCAGGCCACCTCGATGTCTTTCTCGTAGACGTACCCCTCCTCGTCGAGTGTCTCGACGATCTCGGTCGTCATTTCGACGTTCGCCTCCTGGTGGGTGTGCCCGTAGTTGTCGAAATCGACGTCGAACTGCGGGAAGGTCTCCTCGTAGGTCTCGTGCCAGTCGAGGGCGAATTCCTCGGGGGACACCCCGGATTCGGCCGCGTTGACGGCGATCGGGGTCCCATGCATGTCCGATCCCGAGACGAACGCGGTCTGCTGGCCGATCGTCCGGAGCCCTCGCGTGAGGACGTCGCCGCTCACGTAGGTTCGCAGGTGACCGATGTGAAGGTCCCCGTTGGCATACGGGAGTCCACAGGTCACCACCGCCTGGTTGTCCGTGGGGAACGGCTCGTGACTCATGGATATGCATGCCAGCCCGGTGGGTTAAAGTTCCCCGTTTTGCGAGCGCTCAGATCACGAACAGGGCTCCCTCGATCAGGGCCATCGTGACCACGAGCCGACCGATACTCCCTGCGAACGCCGCGGCGGCGAATTTCCGGTAGCCCGTTCCGAGGACCGAAAAGGCATAAATCGAGGCGGTGTCCGGGAAAAAGGGAATGCTCAGTCCGACGGCCATGCCGAGGTGACCCCACCGTTGCCCGATTTCGACCAGGGTCTTCTGGGACCACTCGAGCGGCTGGAACCCCAACCGTCTGAACCCCCGAACGACGATCCCGGACCGACTCGCGTTGTGGCCGATCATCAATGCAATGACGCTCCCGATGGCCTTTCCGAGGGCGCTTACCAGGATCACGAGACCCACTTGCACCTCGTATGGCAGTGGCGCGAGCGCCAGCGTGTTTACCGGACAGAGATAGCCGACTGGACAGAGTACGATCTCTCCCGGAAGGGGAAGGACGAATGCGATCAAAAGCGAGTACACGAAGATCACTCCCAGCCCGCTCCACCCCGAGGCGGCGGCGACTGCGGCTTCGAATCCCTCGAGGCCGATATTCAGGAGCGATTCGATCATGCATTTACTCCCGTCCCGTCGGGTTTCTAAAACGATGTCGGTCGTTCATAGTCGATCGATATTGGTCAGGAACGAGTCAAGCATCGATTCCGTGACGTGGGGCATGAGCACGATCCGAATCGCCCCACTTCGCGTGCGAGCGATCTTCCAGCCCGCCTCCCGCAGGGATTCGTACTGGCCGGGATCGGGCTGCCAGGTGAGAAGGGGCAACGTCGGTTCGGAAACGGGGTAATCCCGTGACTCGAGTTCCGATGCGAACCAGGATGTGAGATCCATCGTTCGCTCGAACCCCGACCGGTACCCGTCCGGCCAAAGGGCCTGGATCGCCGCGTACGCGCTTGCAACGCCGGCTCCGCTCCGGGTTCCGCCAAGTGAGACCTGCGTGTCGGAGGCAAGGTACGGGGTTTCCACTTCGAGCGCCTCGAGGATCGATTCATCTCTCGTAAGGAACCCACCCGCCGGAATGGCCGCCCGCCCGGTCTTGTGGGGGTCGATGGTCATCGTGTCGATTCCGGTGTGTTCGAAGTGCCACTCGTGGTCGGTAAACGGCAGGAGAAACCCGCCGCAGGCCCCGACCACGTGGCAGCGTGCGTCGGCCGATTCGGCGAGGTCCGCGGGTGTCGGAAG
>CAZJZA010000062.1:0-9368 GCA_964550355.1 uncultured Halobacteriales archaeon | reverse complement strand
CGGGAACCGCGTTTACTGTGATATCGAGCCAGGTTTCTTTGTCCCAGGTTTCTCGTGACATGTGTGTTATTCGGTTGATTTCAACGGTTCGCGGATGCGCCCACCGATTGCACCGAGAACCAAGAGCGACCCGGCGATGACGACTGCTTCGCCGCGCATGGCGATCGTATTTGTCTCGACGATAGCGAGCAAGGCTTCGATCGTGATTGACTGGACCTGTGAGGCCCACATAATGCCACCAAAGGCAACGAAGATCGCCCCCAGCGCGAGCAGGGGCCGCCACGGCGATTTCGCGTATTTCGTTTCGTTCAGGATTCCGGAAACGCTCCCTCCGAAGAGGATGATGCCGCCAATGGCCAACGAGACCAGGTTGAGGACGATTCCGATCTCAGCGACTGCAAATCCAGCGGCGACAAACGGGGGCCAGGGACTGACTCGATGAATACGGGTTGGCGAGCCGATCCCTTCTGTGCCCGTTTGTGATTCTGCGTTCTCGTTCGCCGACGGTGTGGTTTGCTTGCTCATTAGAGTGTTGCCCCCACGTACAGTGTTGTGACCAGAAAGATCCACACGGCGTCGACGAAGTGCCAATACATGGTCACGGTCGAAACCGACGTATGCTGTTCTGGGGAATACTGGCCGATCACGGTCCGAACGACGAGGATTCCCAGTAAGACGACCCCAAGTCCGACGTGCAGGCCGTGAAGCCCTGTGAGCCCGAAAAAGGCGCTGTAGAACGTTCCGCTTGCGAAGCCGAGCCCCTCGCCGATTACAAACTCGTAGTACTCGTAGAGTTGGCCGGCGAGGAATACGATTCCGAGAAGCAGCGTCCCGACTAACAGGCGTTTGTACCGCTTTCGATTCCCGTTGCGCAATGCGGTATGCCCGTAATGGAGCGTGACACTGCTTCCGACCAAGATGACCGTATTGACCAAGACGAGCGAGCTCACGAGTGTCGGTAGCTCACCCGGTGGCCACGGTCCGGCGCGGATGAAAAAGTAGTAGACGAACCCGGCCCCGAACGTAAAAATCTCCGTGCCCAAAAACAGGATCATTGCCCACCTGAATTTGCCGGCTGACCCATCTCGTTCCCAGAAGTGAGCAATGAAGCCCTGGTAGAGCCAGCCGTAAAGTCCGCCGAGGAAAATCACGACGCCGAAGAGCAAAAAGCCAGGACCAAGGATTTCTGGCCCCAACGGCGACTCCGCTCGGGCCAGGAGCCACAATCCGAATCCGGCATAGATGCTGGTCACGCCGACAGCCGCGACCATGGGCCACCACGAGGCCTCTCCGAATCCCTTCGGCCAGTCGTCCGGGGCGGGTAACGGGTGTTCGGCGTGTTCACTGTCCTGTGTCGCCATCGTTAGCTCGCCTCCTGCTGTTCGTCGAGCCACTCCTGGTAGGCCGTCTGGTTCACGACTTTGACGTCGGCCAGCATTTTCGAGTGGCCTTGTCCACAGTATTCGGCACAGTAGAGCGTATAGGTCCCCTCTTCGGTGATCGTCGTCTGTAAGGTATTCGTTTGTCCCGGGATCGCATCAGTTTTGAGTGCCAACGCCGGCACGTGGACTGCGTGTATCATATCCCTGGATTGGACTCGTATGAAGATGGTCTGGTTCGCCGGGAGAACCATCGTATTTGGATTCGTGACCTCGTGTTCGGGATATTCGAAAACCCAGAGGTACTGTTGTCCGATGATCGTGACTTCGACTGGATCGCCTTCCACTTCTTCGACTGACTGAGGTGCCGTGACGGCGGGTTCAGCCATCACCTGATAGGAAGCGAGGCCGACGAACAGCAACACCAGGGCTGTCGCCACGGTCCAGGAAACTTCGAGGGCACGGTTTTCTCCAGTTGGTTTCGGCTCCTCCCGCTTCCGGAATTTGAGGACGGTGTAAAGGAGGAGAACCGTCATGAACACCCCGATGGGAACAGCGAGCAACAGCAGGGTTCGGTTGAGTCCCATGATGAGGTCTTTGGTCGTTGACTGTGCCACAACGGGCGATGCAAACAGCAAAACGCCGAAAAGCGCGGGCGTTGTGAATGCAATACCCCGGCGAAGTGGTGATCGAATCATTGGTTTTCCTCCATGGCAGTGTTTTGGTTCGATTGCTCTGAGCCTCCATCGGCTATTGGGCGGACGCGATTCTTTTCGAACCACTCCCACTCCGGAGTTTTGAGCCCGTCAGGTTCGAGGTCCCACGGATCGCCGGTCAGAACCCGGTCACCGTACAGCCAGGAGAGAATCACGTTTACGAGGCCGATACCCATCCCGAGGGCGATGAGATAGGCCCCAACTGTCGCAAGCACGTGCATATCGAGAAATTGCGGGAGGTAGGTCGCGTAGCGTCGCGGCATGCCGCCCCAGCCCATGACGAGCATGGCGAAGAAGGTGATCTGGGTCCCGAAAAAGGTGAACCAGAAGTGAATCTTCCCGGTGATTTCGTGGTAATACCGGCCGGTGAAAAGTGGGAACCAATAGTAGAACCCGGCAAACACCGCGAAGACAGCCCCGCCCATCAACATGTAATGGAAGTGGCCGACGATGTAGTACGTATCGTGCACGTAGATGTCGACAGGAATCGATCCGAGGAAAACGCCCGTAATGCCCCCGACGATGAAGTTAAAGATGAAGCCGAGAGCGAACAGCATAGGGGTTTTCAGGCGGAGCCGACCGTTCCACAGCGTCGTGATCCAGTTGAAGGCCTTTACCGCACTCGGAACCGCGATTGCCAACGTGACGGCCATGAAACTCGCTCGGACCCGGGGATCGATCCCGGTCGTGAACATGTGATGGGCCCAGACCCCAAAGGAGAGTACGCCGATCGCGAGCGTCGAGTAAACCACGTACTTGAACCCGAAGAGCTTGCGACCGGAAAACCGGGGGATCACCAGGCTGATGATCCCCATCGGCGGGAGAATGAGAATGTAGACCTCCGGATGACCGAAAAACCAAAAGAGATGCTGCCAGAGTATCGGGGATCCTCCCTCGATGGCGAAGAACGTCGTCCCGAAGTTTCGATCCATGATGAGCATGACGAGGGCGGCCCCCAGCATCGGGAAGGCAAAGACGATCTGGCCGGCCTGGGTGAGGATCGTCCACGAGAAAATGTCGAGTTCACCCCAGGAGACGTCGCGTTCGGTGAACACGGTCGTAACGAAGTTGATCCCGCTCATGATTCCGCTCACCCCGATCAGGTGTTGACCGAGGAGAAACAGATCGACGCCAGCATTTGCCGATTGTGCGGCCAGCGGCGTGTACATCGTCCACGCCGTCGCGGACGGTTCGATCACCGGGAGAAAGAACCCGGCCCAGATGAGAAGCGCTCCCGGCGGAAGCAACCAGAAAGCGATTGCGTTTACGCGGGGGAATGCCATGTCGTCTGCGCCCAGTAATAGTGGGAGGAAATAGTTCGCAAAAGCCGCGAGAATCGGGGTCCCAAAGACGATGAGCATCGTCGTTCCGTGGGTCGTGAGCAATGAGTTATACGAGTTGAGGCTAATGATCGAGATCTCGGGGGTCAGCAATTCAGTTCGCATTATGAGGACAGAAACCCCCGCCCACGCGAAGGCAAAAAACGCGTAGGCTCCGTACAGTAAGCCGATATCTTTGTGATCGACAGTCGTCAACCACCGGACAATGCCCGCTGGTTTCTCTTCGTGACTATACAACTCGCTAGTCGCGCCCTTTATGCCGCCGTCAGGGGCCAAGGCCCTCGCCTTTCGGGGACGGACCAGCCAGACAGCCGTCGCGAGAAGGATCACTCCCGCACCGGCTGAGAGTGTTACTTGCGTGAGGCCCACCATATAGGTGGTTTTTGCTATGCGGCCCCCCTAAAATTGGCTTCTGGTACAATTCACGAATCTACTCGCAGTTCTCCCCCTCTATTCGGTCCGAAAGAAGAACGTCTGGATTTTTTCGGCAACGGTCAATCCCCAGATATTGTGGGTACAGCGGGAATGTGTCGGCTTCGATCGCGAGTTGCTGATTTCGGCCGGGGTGTACTCGTATTGCGGGTTCATCCCACACGTATTCGACTTTTGAGCCAGAATACCCATAGTCGGTCCGTTTGAGTGATGCTGACGATGGCACTTTCAGCGGGGACGCTTTCCGGGGATCCGATCATCGCTGCCACCATCGTCGTGGCCGCTATTGCTTCGTTTCCGCTTGCGCTGTTCGGCATTCTCGCCTACAAGCGCCGTCGAACGACCGCGTACTTTTTCGTCGCAACCGCGCTCGTCGCGTTCTTTTTGCAGGCAGTTCTGGGCGGGTTGTCTCTCGTGGGCATCTTCTCAACTCGCAACCACCAACTCCTCGAACACGGACTCGATATTGCCATTGCATTCTTATTGATTGGGGCCGTCTACGTTGCACGGAACGCAAAACAGTTAGACAGTCTCCCGTTCGATGATTCCTGGTAACGGGACGAACATGGCCGGTTGATCGTTCGGATTTCAACGAAGTCCGTTTTCTCGTGTCTCACCGTGAAGTTCCGAAAACCGGCAGAAGCCGCTGCGTATTCGAGTCCTTTACCATAAGCGCCTTTCCCGCGACTCGCATACTCAATTTTGCATGCAAAGACGGCAATACTTACAGTCACTGGGCGGACTCGCCGGAATCGGGATGCTCGCCGGTTGTAGCGGCGGCGATTCGAACGGCGAAGAAACCGAAGAGAGTGGTGAAACGGTCGATATGGTAACCGAGGGCCAGGAGTACTATTTCGATCCGATCGGACTGCATATCGAACCGGGAACGACTGTGACGTTCAACAACCACAGTGGATCACACTCCGCGACTGCGTACGTCGACGGCCTGGAGGGTGCGGAGACGACACGGATACCCGACGGTGGCCCGGAGTTCAATACCGGGATTTTGACTCAGGAGGGTGCAACTGAAGAAGTCACCTTCGAAACCGAGGGCACCTACGATTACTTCTGTATCCCGCATAAGACGTTGGGAATGGTCGGTCGAATCGTCGTCGGATCACCTGGCGGGCCAGCAGAAGGGAGTTCACCACCGGACGGGGATGTGCCCGAGAGCAGCACGATCGTCGATTCGGGAAGTGTCTCGTACACGGAGTTCCAGGGCTGATTGGGGTGGATCAGCTCACCCAGTTGGGACCTTCGGAAATACTTTCACCTTGGGGGCACCGAAAGCCCGGGCATAAACTGGCGACACCATCAAGGCGTAATCATCGAGGTCGCTTCGTGTCCGAACAGTTGACGTAGGCGGGAACAGACGACGTAGGCCTGAACAGTTGACGTAGGCAAAAACACACGACGTATCACCCATGCCAATTTCGGAAACTCTCATCGATTACACCCGCGCCCACCCGGTTCGAGTGACTGCAATCGTGAGCGTGCTCGGCTATGCAGTCGTGATGGGCTCGTTCACCGATTTCATTCCGGTCCCTCAACTCGAACGGGGAACCGTCTTGCTCTTCGGGGATTTAATCGCCGTAATCAACAGTATTGCGCTTTTGGTACTCCTCGCAGGGTGGCGCTATATCAGGCGGGGTCAGGTCCGTAAGCACAAGGCGTCAATGCTCACGGCTTTTGGCTTGATAGTGCTCTTTCTCGTCCTCTACGTCTGGAAACAGGCTGGGGGGTTTACGAAAGAGTTCGCGGTCAGTCAGGGCCAATTTCTCGCCGAGTACGCGACAGTTATTACGTACGCGTATTGGGGGATGTTGGCGATACATATTCTGCTCTCCGTCGTCGCTGTTCCAGTGGTGGTCTATGCCGTTTTACTCGGGCTCACTCACACGCCAGCCGAACTTGCTGAAACCCGCCATCCCCAGGTCGGTCGGGTGGCGGTCGTGGTATGGGCAGTCAGTCTGGCTCTCGGAATCCTCACGTACCTTCTTTTGAATCACATGTACGGATGGACGGGGCTCTAGCCAACTGGATCCTGGCCACACTGGATAGGTCTACAATCACTCCGTCAACCAGTACAATCTGATACGACGGTCGTACCGTGAAAAGGGCGATTTTGAGACGATACTACCCCCCCGTTCCCCTTACAGTGCTGTGAGGAGCCCAGCATCCACGAGAAGGAGAAGGGCAACAACCCCTGCGGCCCTGAATCGGCCACTTGCGTCTGTAACGGCTTTCCCCACCCCGGCATCCACAAGGCCGTCGGTGAGTGTCCTCGCAGCCATCTCGACAAAGCCGATCAACAAAAACCAGAGGGCGATCATCCCGAGGACGAGATAGCCGCTGGTAGTGCTCATTAACGTTCCACCATAACTGCTCGAAAGCAACCCGCCCGAAAGAAGGAGGACTACTGCACTCACCCTGGAGAGGGTCACGAGTCGAGAAACGATTGTCCGGATGGCCGTGGATTCTATCGTCCCGTTCCGAGCGACGGGGAGGACACCCCACGCGAGGAATACGACACTTCCGGTCCACAGGGCTGCGAACACGATGTGGAAAAACGCCATTGCCGATAGCACGTTCATACGGCAGGCTTTCACCCCTCGGTTAAGAAACTACGCGAACCGGCACGGACGAGTTGTCTCGAAGCAGCATTTCGCCGGGCGATTAATCGCGTCAGGAACCAATACTCGTCCATCGCGTCAGGAATCAATGCTCATCCTCGTCTCCTCACGGCGGATTCCGCTCCAGGACCAACCTTCATTGCTGGGGAAAGAGAGGACCAGACATGACCGCGGCCGTTGGCGCAGCGGGCGTCTCGAAACGCTATGGTGACACGCTTGCCCTCGATGCAGTCTCTCTCGAGGTAGATGCAGGGGAGGTATTCGCCCTCGTCGGTCCGAACGGTGCAGGAAAAACGACGCTCGTTCGAACTCTTACCGGAACGGGAGAACCGGACGCCGGATCGGTCTCCGTCCTGGGCCAACCCCCCACTGAAATCGACGAGGCCAGAATTGGCCTGTTGCCTCAATCGTTTGGGCCACCCGAACGCTTGACGGCCCGGGAACTGCTCGACTATTACGCGGGCCTGTACGACGAAGTGCGTTCTGTCGAGTCCGTCCTTTCTGACGTGGGCCTCTCCGAGGTTGCTGAGACCTGGTACACGAACCTGTCGGGCGGCCAACAGCGCAGAGTTTGTGTCGGAATCGCGTTGATCAACGATCCCGAGGTGCTCTTTCTCGACGAGCCGACCACCGGAATCGATCCGGCCGGTCGACAGTCTGTCTGGGCACTTCTCACGAATTTGGCGAAAAGTGGCACGACTATCTTTTTGACCACCCACGACATGTCGGAGGCGGCTACCCTCGCAGATCGGGTGGCGTTCCTCGATTCGGGTGAACTCATCGAACAGGGCTCGCCGGAGACCCTTCTCGAGACCTACGGCGGCGAAACACAACTCCGCGTCGAAACGAACGACCCCCGTGCCAGGGCTGCAACCGAATTCCTGGGTGACGGGATCGAGGTTCTCGAGTCTGGATTACGAATTCCGAATGTTACACCGAAGGAGATCGGACCCATCATCACCGAGTTAGAAGAGAAAGGAATCGAGTATGAGACGATTGCCTGGACGGAGCCGACTCTCGAAGACGCCTACCTGGAAATCACGGGACAGCAGAACGATGAGCGAGTGAACTTCCCTGTGAACGTTCCGTCTGTTCGAGACCAAGTTCGAGACCAATGACGAGAATTACCCGAATTTGGGCCGAGACTCGATCCTCCTGGCACTCCTTTCTTCGCCGGCGGACGGCCATGTTCTTCACTTTCGGTTTTCCGCTTATCCTCGTCGCGATCTTCGGGATCGTCGTGCAAACGGATCCGACAGGTGGTGGGCTGTTCGGTCGGCCAGTCGGTTATTACGTTCCCGGGTATCTCGCGGTCGTCGTGCTGTTCACGCCACTATCCCGTATCGGAAGTACCATCGCCCGGTATCGGGATCAGAAACGGTTCGAGAAACTGGCGACGACTCCCTTGAGCAAAACTGAATGGCTGGCGGCACAGACACTGGTCAACACGGCGATTATTTTGCTTGCAAGCGGACTCCTTCTCGGCGTCCTCATCATCTTCACGAGGGCGACGATTCACCTCTCCCCACTGTTGTTCCCGTTCATCTTCAGTGGCGTCGTCGTATTCGTCGGTATCGGCGCACTCATCGGTCGCGTCGCGGATTCCCAGGACGGGGTTATCGCCGCGAGCAACGCCGTGGCACTTCCCCTGATCTTCCTCTCTGATACGTTTGTTTCCCCCGCGATGCTCCCCAATTGGGTCCAACAGGCTATCGAACTCTCCCCGCTCACCTATTTCGCCCGTGGCGTGAGACAGGTGACGTATTTACAGGAATCTGCAGGGGATGCATTACTCGTTCTATCGGTTCTTGCCGTTCTTTTCTTCGCCCTTGGCGTGTTTGCCGTGCCACAACGCGGGTGAAAAAGGAGTTGGATCTGCTGTAAAACGTGGTTTCATTGTGGAGAACTCGAAACTTGGGATAACATGGCTGAGGTGTCCGTCGTCAACTGGAGCCGTGAGCAGTTCCAGGCTCCCTCGGCGGTCACGATCCTCGCGTGGGTGGTACTCTTCGAGGTCGGGCTCGTTTCGTCCTACGTTCTCGTCACTGACGCGATTATCACTGATCCGCTCGTTCTAATTTATCCCTTCATCTGGATCGACGCGAGTTTGCTGGCGCTTCTCAAAACGGACTCGCCGGTGGGGTCGACACGAAATCGGCTCACAGCCGGTTTGCTCGGCATCGGTTATTTCGGCCTGTTGGGGTACTTCGGTGGGCTGTTCGGTCCCGGAGTCGATCAGATGGCACTCCACTTCAACTGGGGGCCGCCCCCTGGGTACGCGCCGGCACTGATCTACGACAACGGTGCGATCAACCTCGTCCTCGAACCGTTCAAGGTCGTAGGCTACCTGACGCTCTCGTATTTCGTCTACGCGACCGTGCTCGACGCGGCGGTCGGTGCAATCCCCGGCATCCTCGGATTGTTCACCTGTATCTCATGTAGCTGGCCGATTCTCGGAACGATTGCTACCACGATTTTCGGGAGTACCTCAGCAGTGACGGCATTCGCGTTGAGTCAGTCCTACGGGATCGGGACGGTGGTTTTCGTCTCTGCGCTCGCGCTTCTTTATTATCGACCCCTCTATTGAGCATCCAGTGTGGTCTCAGTGGAATGGACCATCTACAATGTCAGATAAGGCGGCCTGTCCACGATGTCTGATAAGGCGGACCGTCCACGATGACCGATAAGGTGGACCCTCATAATATCCGATACGATGGCCCGTCCACGATGTCCGATCAGGCGTCGAGAACGTGGACGTTCCCCTTCATCCCGGCAGTTTCGTGTGGGATACAGTAGTAGTGATACCAGCCTGGCGTGTGAAAGGTGTGGGCGTACTGTTTGCCCGGCGGGATTGCCCCACCGCCGTTT
>CAZJZA010000061.1:0-9379 GCA_964550355.1 uncultured Halobacteriales archaeon | reverse complement strand
GGGTCGAGTTCCTCGCGCTCGGCGAACTCTCGACACCGGACGTGCTCACCGAGCATCCAGAAACTATCACTCGTGCGGGGACCCGCGCCCTCGAGACACTCCGAGAGGTGCCCACCCGGGAACGGTTCATGCAAGCGGCTCACGAGTTCAGTGCTGAGGTGGAACTGGCGACTCCCCGGGTGCAATCGATCGTCGAGGACGTCGACGAAGCGGGGGGAGTGGCCTCGATGGCGATGCTCGGTGAAACCGTGTTCGCCTTCGGAAAGGCCCTCTCCGAGGCGGGCTATGACCCGACAGTCACGACCATCGATCCGAGCGGCGCCAGGCTCCACGAGTAGCGGGATTTTTGCCACCCGGTAGCCTAACACAGGCAATGACCGACACCGCCGGGATTCCCGCCGATCATCCTCGACACGATTCACTGGTGACTCGTCACCGGATCGAAGCCGGCGTCGAGGCCGGAATCACGAGCAAGCAGGGATTGATCGCCCAGGGACGGGGCGAAGCCTTCGATTACTTACTGGGCGAAGAGACGATTCAAAGTGCCGACCGGGCCGAACGTGCTGGGGCTGCAACGCTGCTCGAAGCCGACCAGCCCGTCCTGAGCGTCAACGGAAACGTAGCTGCGCTCGTTCCCGATGCGGTCGTCGAACTCGCGAACCTCGTCGAGGCGGACCTCGAAATCAATCTCTTCAACCGGAGCGAAACCCGTATGGCCGCGATCGAATCCCACCTCGAGGACCACGGGGCCGGGACCGTCAAAGGCCGGGCCGCGGACGCCCGAATCCCCGGCCTCTCCCACGAACGGGCCAAAGTCGACGCCGACGGAATTTATGCGGCCGACGTCGTCCTGGTCCCCCTCGAAGACGGCGACCGCGCCGAGGCCCTGTCCGAGATGGGGAAAACCGAGATCGTTATCGACCTGAACCCGCTCTCCCGGTCGGCCCAGGTCGCGGCCATCCCGGTCGTCGATAACATTATTCGGGCGATCCCCCGGATGGCCGAGCACGCTGGCGAACTCCGCGAAGCCAGCTCCGCCGCGCGCGAGGCTGCCCGGGCGAAGTTCGACCGGAAAGAAGCCCTGCACGCTGCAGAAGATGCGATCAGGGGGAACTTCGGGACGCCCTGAGTCGGTTTGGTATCCGGCCTTCGACACGTCTCCTGATCAGGAACCCAGCCGATTCTCGGCCACGTCGCGGGCAGTGCGTGCTACCTCGACGGCCGAGGGGCCGAGCAGGTAGATGATCGGTTCGACCCCGACAGCGCCCCGGTGATAGAGGACGGTCGCATCCGATTGCTCCTCGATGGCTGACTCGACCGCAATTTCCAGCGGCTGGTCCTCAATATAAAGAGACATGGATTGGGCCCCAGTCTCCCCAAGCGCGTCGAGTGTTTCCTCGGTGAACGCGAGGTTCAGCCCGGCACGAGACTCACTGCCTGCAACCCGGGCCGCAAGCAGTACCCCGCCGACGTACTCGCTGACGCCGAACTCGGGCTCGCCCGGTACCTCGACGCGCCCGTTCACGTCGAGTATCCGACCGGGATCCCCGGCAACGCCTTCGAGATCCGAGGCGGACTGGAGACTTTCGACCAGGTTCGATCCGACGTGCGGAATGAGGGTAGCAAAGCCGGAGGTGTGTTCGAGCATCCGCAATCCCTGTCGCACCGAGGCGCGCACGCGTTCGCGTTCGAGCGCGCCCCGATCGGGGTCGAAGCCGTTGAGGTCGTACTCCACGGTGCGGAGTGCCGGGACCGCCTCCTCGTGGAGGTCGGCGATCAAATCACCGGGACCTGACAGCCGTCCGAGCAGTCGCTCGATCTCGATGAGTGCCTGGACCGGACGCACGTCTCCGGTTGCGAGTCCCGGAGCCAGTTCGTCGACGAGTTCCTGAACTCGCTCGTCCTCGCTCACCGCGTCGCGAGTAACGATTTCACCCTGTGCGTACTTCGAAACCGCACTCTGGCTGAGTCCGAGTTTTTCGGCGACGGCTCGCTGGGTGAGGCCCCGTTCGCGGAGTTCCCGGGCGAGGAGAACCCTGATCGTCGGGAGCACCGATTCGGCAATCACCTCCGCACGGAATTTCACGACTCCTCACCCGCCCCCGAATCGAACTCGACGTCGTCCCCGATTCGTGACGCCTCCGGCCCGCCCTGGTCCTGGTATTTCGACCCGCGCTCTGATCCGTACGGTGATTCGGCCGGACTTGACAGTTCGGTGAACACGATTTGTGAGATCCGCATACCGGGAGAAAGCGCGACCGGGGCAGTCCCGAGATTGGAGAGTTCGAGCGTTATACGGCCTCTGAACCCCGGATCGACGAATCCCGCAGTGGCATGGACCACCACCGCCAGGCGCCCAAGCGACGATCGTCCTTCGACCTGGGCTACAAGACCGTTCGGAATTTCCACCCGCTCTTTCGTCGTCCCGAGCACGAAATCACCCGGGTGGAGAATAAACTCCTCGCCCTCCTCGATGAGGGTCTCGCTGACGTAGTCCCCGACCTGGTTCTCCCGCTGGGGATGGATGCTCGGAATATTCGTGCGTCTGAATTCGAGAAATTCCTTGCCCAACCGTACGTCGACGCTCGCGGGCTGGATCTGGAGGGCGGGGTCGTCGAGGGGCTCGATGACGAGATCGCCGTCTTCGAGCCGGGAGCGGATGTCGCCGTCCGAGAGGATCATGCAAAGTACCCCGGCCCTGAGGGCCTTAAGGGTACGTGATCGTCCCAATGGACCACCTCTAAGAGGGCGGCCCCAGTGAGTCAGGGCATGAAACAGGCCATCGTCGTCCGGTCGGATCTGGGAATGGGGACGGGGAAGCTCGCAGCCCAGGTCGCCCACGCGGCCCTCTCCGCCGTCGAGCACGCCGATCGAGACACCGTACGGAATTGGAAGCGCGAGGGGCAGCGGAAAGTCGTACTCAAAATCGACGGCGAACGCGCGCTCTTCGAGATCCAGGAGAAAGCAAAGACGGCAGGGTTGCCGACCGGCCTGATACGGGACGCCGGCCGAACCCAGCTCGACCCGGACACCCCAACGGCGGTCGCAGTCGGACCCGCGAGCGACGAAGCTGTCGACCGCATCACCGGATCGCTTTCGCTTTACTGACGAAAGTCGGGCGTGGGACGATTCCGGGGAACGAGCGTGTTTTGACGCCAGCCCCCGAAACCCGCATAGATGCGACCGGCCCACGAGGACGAACGGCCCTACGGAATCGCCTGGTACGCGAGTGACTCGGCCGGGGTCGGCGGTCGGCTCAGAAAGCGCCCCGAGGACTTCCGCGTCCGAGAACGAGAGCGATTCGATGTCCAGCCGATCGGGGCCGATGCAGGCGACTATCCCTGGATCGTCTGCCGGGTCACCCTCGAGAACACGGACACGAATGACTTCGCCCGGGAACTCTCGAACCGGCTCTCGATCAGCCGGGAGCGTGTCGGGTGGGCCGGAACGAAGGACAAGCGGGCGATCTCGACCCAGCTTTACTCGATCCGGGGGATCGATCCTGCAGACCTCCCGCCGATCGGTGGAGCCACGATCGAAGTTGTGGGCCGGGCCGGTCGCGGGCTCGACTTTGGCGACCTGCTTGGCAACGAGTTCGAAATCGTCGTCCGCGATCCCGAGGTCCCAGAACGGGCCGCGGACATCACCGAGGAACTCCAAGCGCAGTTCGGTGGTCGAACCGGAGTCCCGAACTACTTCGGTCACCAGCGATTCGGCAGCTATCGGTCGATTACCCACGAAGTAGGACTCGCAATTTTGCGTAGGGACTGGGAGGGCGCAGTGATGGCCTACCTCGGGAATCCGAGTTCCGACGAACCCGAGAGTTCGCAAGCGGCACGGGAGTTCGTCGCCGAAACCCACGACTGGGAGGCAGCCCTCGACCGGTTTCCGAACCGGTTACGCTACGAGCGAGCAATGCTCCACGACCTGCACGAGTCGGGTGGGGAGACTCCCGACAACTACCGAGCCGCGCTGGAGACGTTCCCCGAGAACCTCCGGCGGCTGTTCGTCAACGCGGCCCAGTCCCTCGTCTTCAACCGGATTCTGAGCCGACGGTTCGAAGCGGGGCTGCCGTTTCACGAGCCAGTCGCGGGGGACGTCGTCGCCTTCGCGGACCAGGACGCGCCGGTGGATTTCCCCCTTCCAGACGTCGACCGCGCCCAGCGGGTCGGGGCGAGTCAAACTGATATCCTGGCCCGGCACTGCGAGCGGGACCGGGCCTTCGTTACCGCCCCGCTGGTCGGAACCGAAACGGAGTTGAGCGGGGGCAAACCGGGCGAGATCGAACGAGCGGTGCTCGAAGCGCTTGACGTCGAACCGGCTGACTTCGATCTGCCAGAGCCCTACCACTCCACGGGAACGAGGCGGGCTATTTTGGTCCGGGTCGATCCGACGATCGAGACGGATCCGCTTACCTTCGAGTTCGGACTCCCCAAGGGAAGTTACGCGACCGTGTTCTTGCGGGAGTATCTGAAGGTGTCGCCGCGGGAGATGTAAAAGAGTGGGCCGTTGGGTGGTGCATCAGTAGGGAGAGGTCAGCTTGGCGATGCCGTTACCGAGCGCGATGACGGGGGACAAACCAGTGGAACCAGTATGGGGATCACACCGTAACGCAACACGAATCGGGAGCGTTCGACACCGAGGTACGTCGGGGTCTGCTCCCCGTGGGTGATGCACGAGGTTAATAACGAGAAATGCCAGGAGGCCGTCGGAGCCGATAGAGGCGAGCTGGGTGTTCTGGAAGATCGGCTCGAAGAGGACCGCGAGCGCGGGTTCGGTGACGATCCGGAGCGTGATCTCGATGCCGTCCGTCCACCTGAGAAAACGGATGGACCGGTATTCAAACGCGGGGCTTTGCCGGACTCCGATCCCCGACGGATCAGCACGCCTTTACTCACAGCCCCGATACGCCTCGTATGGCGTGTCGCCGGTGTGGCCGACCCCTCGACCGACCGGGAGACTACTGTCTCTCCTGTGATACCGCGAACGCGGACGCGGTCGTCGTCGAGATCGAGTCCACCCGGGCGACCCTGTCGATGCTCTACGAGGAGACGATCCTTGGGGTGACGGACATCACGACCACCCCCGAATCCGAACCGATGCTTTCGGGCACCCAGGTCAGAAACTACGCGGGACGTATCGCGGACGAAATCCGGCGCAAGCGACCCGAAGCAGTGTACGTGACGGGTGACCGGGCGATCATCCAGGCGCTTCGGTCGGCGATCCGCTACCCGGTGTATCGGGTTCCCGAATCGGAACCCGTTGGAACGGTCCTCGACCGGCGGGGCGAGGCGGATATCGAGGTAATCGAGGCACCGGCCCGGGAGAAAATCGGCGGGTCGCACTCGACGATCATCGGCGACCGGGACGGCATGCGGGCGGTCCAGACCGTCGCCGGCCACCCGAATGTCAAGAAGGTGGTCCCCGGCCCGATCGACGCCGGGGGGAGTGGCTCCCAAACGGGGATGCGGGCCAAAGTGAGCCGGTCGGACGCGAACGGCAACCTCCGACTGGTTCTCAGAGACGGGTCGAGCGTGCAGGAAAACCGGGTCGTAACGACCGCACGGGATCGCGACACTGGCGAGCGGATCCGGGTCGACCTGAACGAGGGACTCGCCGAACAGGATCTCCGGGCGAAGTGAGCCACTGGCGGCCGGGACACAACACGTTTTTAACCGCGCTTTGACTACCACGGAGCATGAGCGAATCCGATCGCCGTCGACGGACCGGGAGTGCGGGCCGATTCGGGGCCCGCTACGGTCGCCTGGCCCGACGACGTGTCGCCGAAATCGAGTCGGACATGCATGCGGACCACGTGTGTCCCGACTGTGGCTCCGCCAGCGTCGATCGACAGGGCAGTGGCATCTGGGAATGTGGCAGCTGTGGATACACCTACACCGGCGGGGCGTACCGGCCGGAAACCCCGGGTGGCCGATCGGTCGTCCGGTCGATCAGAACCGCCCTCGCAGAAGGTGACGAGGAGGAGACGGAGGAATAATGTCCTACAAGTGCTCTCGGTGCAAACGCGACGTCGAACTCGACGAATACGGGGGGGTCCGCTGCCCGTACTGTGGACATCGCGTGCTGCTCAAAGAGCGCAGCCGGGACATCAAAGAAGTCCCAGTCGAGTAGTGCACGAGACGACTCTCACCCTTTCCTATCAGTCTCCCCGCAGCGCGAGCACTGTCGAAGCCGCACTAAAACCGGAAGCCGGCGATGTCGCCGGCGACCGGACGGCGGTCACGATCACCCGATCGGGAAATGAACTAACGCTAACGATCAAGGCGACTGACACGGTTTCGCTTCGTGCCGGCCAGAACACCTGGCTCGGGTTCGTGGAAGTCGCCGAAGCAATCGAATTGGCTGGCGATCGCTTCGATCAGGGGCCTGAAACGTAACTCGAGGACTTAGCAGAACACAATAATTCCAGGACTCGAACGGGTACAACCTCCCAGGACTCGGAGGGTTACACCCTTCCGGGACTCGAAGGGATACAACAGTTCACGCAGGCGGGCGTTCTCCCAGTTCCACCTCGACGTCGATCCGCGCGCCGTCCCGGTAGACGGTGAGCGTGACCGTGTCGCCTGGCGTGGTGTGAAAGAGCAGATATCGGCTGAGATCTCCGTGGCTCCCTATCGGCGTGCCGTCGATGGCGACAATCACGTCGGCATCGCCTGGGACAGTTCCATTATCCCAGGTACCGGCGCCGAGCACTCCGTCCGACGGACCATCGGGAAGGACCTCGACGACGGCGATTCCGGCGGCTTCGGGGATTTCGTGGGCGTCAGCGACGTTCGGCGTCACTGGAATCGATCTGATTCCCATAAACGAGTGCTCGACGTGCCCGTCCTCGATTAGCGCGGGCACCACCCGTTCGACGACATGGGCGGAGATGGCAAATCCGACGTTGTCACCACTTTTGGCTCGATTCACTCCGACGACGGTCCCATCCATCGAAACGAGGGGGCCACCACTGTTTCCCGGGTTGATCGGTGCGTCGGTTTGGACGGTGTCGGGAATGGAAAACCCACCACCGACTTCCATCGACCGATTGACCCCGCTCACGATCCCATGGGTGATCGTCCCCTGCAGGCCGAATGGGCTCCCGAAGGCAGCCACGAACTGACCGGGCTGGGGCAGTTTTTCGGCCACGGGAAGCGGATTGGCGGAGTCAGGAAGGGAGTCGACTCGAACGACCGCGAGATCGGTGTAGGCGTCGGTTCCGACGAGCGTCCCGGATCGCCAGACTCCATCGGAGAACTGCACCGAGAGGGCCGTGGCGTCGGCGACCACGTGTTCGTTGGTCACGATGTACCGGCTCTCATAAAGGAATCCGGACCCCTGTGAACTCTCGGTCCGCGTTTCGACTCGAAGGGTAGCGATCGAATCGACCGTGGCCGAATACAGGCCAGTGAGATTCCCTTCGTAGACCGATCCATCAGCGACTGCGGGCACCGTGTCCGTCGTCCCCGGTGCCTCGAGTGAAGGGCCAGCGTCCGCCCCGAACACTACAACACCCACGCCCGCTCCGACGAGGGCTCCAAAAAAGACGGCCACGGCAAAGAGCGCTACAAGTGGTCGCATCCGCTCATAGTACACGAGCCACCCCTACAAGTGTGCCGGCGTCGCCCCATTCTCGCCGGGTTCACACGCGGGAAGATTCCGGTCACGGAGCCGATTCACACGGCGGATCCACAACCGGGGACTTTTTAGTCGGCCCCACTTCCCCACGAGCATGCAGGGCAACCTTCCGCCGGAAGCACAGGAGAAAATCGAAGACCTCGAAGACCTTCAGGAGACCGCACAGAAGGTCTCGATGCAGAAACAACAGGCCGAGTCGGAACTCACCGAGACCGAGACGGCACTCGAGGAACTCGAGAACATCGACACGGAGACGACCATGTACCGCGAAGTCGGCGAACTTCTCGTGGAAACCGATTACGAGGAGGCCCAGGAGGAACTCGAAGACAAGGCCGACACCCTCGAAGTGCGCGTCCAGACCCTCGAAAAACAGGAAAATCGCGTTCGCGAACAGTTCGAGGAAATTCAGAGCGAGCTCCAAGAGCTTCTCTCTGGTGGCGGCGCGGCAGGCGGCGCGGGCGGTCCACCGTCTCCAGACCTATAAGGATGGTCGACCCCGAAACAGTCGTGGAAACGGCCAGCGAGGCGGCCCACGGGTACGTATTCTCCCACCTCGCAAAATCGACCGTCGACGACATCGACGTCGCGGTTTCTTTTGAGGACGACGTACTGGAAGTCGAGGTTTCGATTTTCGCTCCGGGAGCCGAGGCGGACGTCGACGCGGTCGCCGAGGAAGCTGTTCGATCCGCCGGTGACGCAGTCGACGAACTCCTCGCCGAGGAGTAATCGGGACCCGGAATCGAATTGCCTCGACAGTTTTCGACGGCGTCCACCTGATTGTTCGATTCTCCCCACCTGGGGTGAATCGACAGCCGGATTTCAGGTCAAAAAGAAGATCAATAGCGTGACCGCAGCCGTGGCGACGATGACCGCCGCGGCGAGACCGCCACCCATCGAGATCACGGCGTTGGCTTGACTCGCCAGCGTCTCGGTGCGATCGTTTCCGAAGACCGTGACCTCGGCGTTCTCGGAGGCCATCCCCGCCTCGACGGGTTCGAGGTCCTCGATTGCACGGTCGAGTAGATCGGCGATACGGCCGAGGAGTTCCTCGGGGTCGATTGCCCCACCCACCTGATTCGAGGACTGGACGGTGTTCACGATGTGCGTATCCGTAGTCATGATCTCGATCTCCTCGACGTCATCGACGGCCTCGACGATTCGGTCTCTGAGACCGGGATCCATGTTGTTCCCGTCGATGAGGACGTAGGCGACACGGGTCCCGGAAACGGACAGAACCGCGACGCGAATCCCCAGTGGACCGACCCCCTCCGCCGGTTTCCAGTTCGTCGGCTCCCAGGCCGTCCCGAGTTCCAGAGGCCCTGATTCTGCGTCATCGAGAGATGCTGCCGCGTCGCTTACGGCCTGGATCATGTCGAAAGACCGGCGACTCCCGGGGACAACATGGCCGAGATCGTCGCCCTGCAGTCCGTTATTGCTGTTGTGGGCGTCGACGATCAAGATGTCGGAGAGCCCTTCGACCCTCGCCTCTGCGCCGGCAGCGAGGCCGACGGCGTACTCGATGTCGTCCGCGAATCCCGGGGCGAAGGTCGTCACGAAAAGGCCGTCCCCGTCGATCCGCTGGCCCAAAACCGACGCCTCGCCCCGCTCGATTCTCACGGGTCGGGTCGCTTCTGCCGTGTACTCGATTCGGTCTGCCGCCGTTTGTGCGGCGTCGATGAGTGTATCGACCTCCCGTTCGGTCACGAGATTGAAATCGTGACCCGCCGTCGCGTGGGGC
>CAZJZA010000060.1:0-9461 GCA_964550355.1 uncultured Halobacteriales archaeon | reverse complement strand
GTGAGCTTTCGGTTCGACCATGCGTGGTCGAGCACTGTCCCGAGTGGACCCCGCTGGGGGGAACGGACAGTGTTGTCGAAAGTGTCTCCGAAAAGCGGCCCGAAACGGGGTCCGAACCCGCGACGAGCCATGCTATCGTCGACCACGTTTACGGGAGAACCGCGACTCGCGTTCCGACCCACTGAGGCCGACATCGGAAGCGAGTGTCATGTCCAGAGGCTGGCAGTCCAGGTTTATATCTGTTGTGGCGCGCGATGCTCGTGTCGGCCGGCTTTTGTGGGAGGCCCTCGAAGAATCACGTAATGCTGGTCTTGGGAGACGCGCACGCGTACATGCTCGACCGTCGACGGGCCCTCGAACGGGCCTATCGCGCAGCCGACCCGACAGTCGCAATCCAGCTCGGCGACCTCTTTTATTATGACCTTCCCGTCGAGACCTTCTTCATCGCCGGCAACAACGAGGACTTCGACGTCATCGACGCCCTTCGCCACGGCCGCGTTCGCAGTCGAAACGTGAAAAATGCGAGACTGCTGGATAGCCGTGCCATCGAACTACAGGGGCGTACGTTTGGTGGATTGTCGGGGAATTACGCCCCCACCCAGTACGACAAGCCCCGCTCGGGGCTCCGGGGAGACAGGCGGCGGCACTTCGTCAGAGCAGACGTCGAGCGACTCAAGCGCGTGGGAGATGTCGATGTTTTGCTCACTCACGAAGCCCCGCACGGGACGACCGTGTCAGAGACCTACAGCGTGGGCTGTGAACCGATCGACGAACTTCTCGACGCGCTCTCCCCGGACCTCTGTCTGGTCGGTCATCATCACCAACACACCGAGACCACCGTCGGGGAGACCCGCGTTATCACCGTCGCGCCGGCCTGGGAGTACTACTACGAGCTGGATCCAGAGACGCTGACCCTCTCGCGGTTCGAGACGCCATCTGAGGATTGAGGCGCTGTCGAACCGGTTCGGAAGGTGGGGTTTAACATCCATCCCACCACCACGGATACGTATGACATCGATCCATTCCGGCCAGCGCGTCGCGGTGCTTGCCGACGCGCAGAATCTCTATCACTCAGCACAGAGTCTTTACTCCCAGAACATCGATTACTCGGCCCTGCTCTCGAAAGCCGTCCAGAATCGTGTTCTCACCCGGGCGATCGCCTACGTCATCCGGGCGGAGTCGCCCGAAGAGGAGACGTTTTTCGAGGCCCTCGACGACATCGGATTCGAGACGAAGATCAAGGACATCAAGACCTTCCAGGACGGGACGAAAAAGGCCGATTGGGACGTCGGGATGAGTCTCGACGCGGTCACGTTGGCCGATCACGTCGATACGGTCGTTCTCTGTACCGGTGACGGGGACTTCTCGCGGCTGGTTTCACACCTTCGACACGAAGGGGTGCGAGTCGAGGTGATGGCCTTCGACAGTTCGACCGCCGAGGAACTCAAGGAGGCCGCGGACACGTTCATCGATCTGGGCGAGCGGACTGAAACCTTCCTCCTGTAGCGGGATTTCTGCCGTTGTCTGCCCTACATATTTTACACGAGGACGAACGTACGTGGCCATATGAATGGCCAGTTTGACGGCGACGTACGGGATCTCCTCGAAAACGTCCTCGTTCCGGTCGCCAACGAAACTGACGCGGTCAAAACAGCCAACGTACTCGCCCCGTATGAACCGACCCACGTTACGGCCCTCCACGTGGTCGAAAAGGGAGAAGGCGTCCCGGACAAAACGCCGGTGATCCAATCTGCGGAACTCGCTTCTGAGTCCTACGCAGCCATCAGGGAGGAGTTTCCCGATGCCTCCGAGCATACCGCGTACGCCCGGGACGTCGTGGAAGCGATTTTCGAGGCTGCAGAGGAAGTCGACGCAAGCGCGATTGCGTACCGATCGCGGGGCGGGAATCGACTGCTCCAATTTCTCTCCGGGGACCTGTCGCTGAAGCTGGTCACGCACGCTGACCGCCCGGTCATTGCATTGCCGGTCGTTGAGGACGAATGAGTAAGCGGCACTTCAGATGGGAAGTCAAAGGCGAGAAAAGAACGCCGAACTCGAAGCGGCTAAACCGCTTGCCTCCCCAGTGATGATCGATGACGACCACGACGATGGCCCAGTTGCGGACCATCGCCGACTATCAATACGGGGCGGGCGCTGGCGAGGCCCTGTTCTCACCCGAGGCGGATCTCGAAATTCACCGATCGTCGTCCGGTCGGCCGAGACAGATCTTCCGCGACGGGGAACGGCTCGTGTCGTTGGGAACGGATGGCCGCTTTACCCTTGGGCTTGCGGGCGGTCGGCAGCTCGGGAAAGCGCTCGATCCGGGTGCCTATCGAGTGGTCGTCGGTGACGAAAGCGAGCCCTACGTCAGGGACGGGAAAAACGTCTTCACCAAGTTCGTCACGCGGGTGGATGATGCGGTGCGAGCCGGCGACGAGGTGCTCGTCGAACATCACGACGGGCGACTGCTCGCGGTCGGCCGAGCCGAACTCGATGCCACCTCGATGTTGGATTTCGAGACGGGGATGGCCGTGAAGGTCCGTGAATCCGCGAATCAGTGAGTCGCCGACACGCCCAAACGCCACGCTTTTCCCCCCGGGTTCCAACCCTCGGGTATGTTTGGAGGCGGCGGCATGAACCCGCGGAAGATGGAACAGATGATGGAACAAATGGGGATCGACATGGACGAACTCGACGCGAGAGAGGTCCGTATCACCCTGGAAGATGGCACCCAGCTGGTCTTTTCGGACCCCGACGTGACCAGGATGGACGCTCGCGGGCAAGAGACCTACCAGGTGGTCGGCGAGGGAGAGACGGTTTCGGCCGAGGACACCTCGGATGCGGGCTCGGACACCGAGACGGAGTCAGACACCGAAATTCCCGAGGCGGACGTGGAGATCGTCGTCCAGCGAACCGGGGTGTCGGAAGCCGAAGCCCGCGAGGCCATCGAGGCGGCCGATGGCGACCTTGCGGCAGCCATCGCTTCCCTCGAGTGATTCTCCTCGTTCGCGGTGACCGGGAATTCCTGGTCGAACCGGGCGAGGAGCTCCACACCGACCTGGGTGTCATCGAGGTCCCGACGGACGTCGAGCCTGGCGATTACCTGGAGACCCATCTCGGAGAAACCTTCGGGGTTCGGGCGCTTCGAGGGCCAGACTTGTTTACGCATCTCGAACGGACCGGAGCGCCGATGATGCCCAAAGATATCGGCCTGCTCGTGGGTCACACTGGTGTTGCTGCCGGCGATCGGGTGCTCGACGCGGGGACCGGAACCGGGGTGCTCGCCGCCTACCTCGGCCGTATGGGGGCGATGGTCACGACTTACGAGCGGGATCCCGACTTCGCGGAGACGGCCCGGGAGAACATGCAACTCGCGGGAGTCGAGGACCAAGTCGAGGTCCGAACCGGCGATCTGGCAGCGGATCTCGAAGACCTCGCGGATTTCGACGTGCTCACGCTCGATACCGAGAACGCTCCAGCAATTGTCTCTCAGCCCCCAGCAGTCCTCGTTTCGGGGGGATTCGCCGGGGCCTACCCGCCCTTTATCGAAGCGGCACGAGCCGTCGCGGATGCAGCCGAGGCTGCTGGTGTCGGTGATGTCACTACGCGAGAAACGATTCAACGGCGAATGGACTTCGACGAACGGGGATCGCGACCGCAGACTGCCGGGGTGGGACACACGGGGTATCTCACGATCGGACGGGTTCTCTAAATCTCGGCGGCTCTGTGATAGTGGCTATTTTTTTGTTTCAGTGATCGTCCTCGCGCCAGCGGTGATCGCACTCCGTGCAGACGAAAAAGCGGGTTTCAGACTCGTCGGCTGACCTGATCTGTTGCATGTACCAGTATGCTTGATCGTTGCCACATTCGGGACACCTGGTGTCCGTCGTCGGAAGACCGGTTTCCCCGCCGGTGCCGGTTTCGATGATTTCGCTTTCTTCCTGTTCTTCGGAGACGACGTAGTCCGCCTCGGGATCTTTTGGCTGGGTATTGCCACAGCTCGTACACACCCAGACCCCGTCCTCGGCTCGCATCATCGAGCCACAGTTATCACAGAACTCCATTGGTTTCTCGTAATCTAGTCCGGTGTTTAAACGCGTTGGCTCCGGGATTAAACCTCATCGAACCAGTACGACCCGGTATCCAAACTGGCAAGTCGGGGGGCCACAACTTTTAACACAGATGGCGTTTCTCGGAACCGATCGGCGAGTCCTCGTCCTCGCGTTCGCCCGCATGGCGGATGCACTCGGGAACTCCTTTCTTATCGTCGTTCTGCCACTTTACATTGCTTCCGGGCAGGTTCACATCGAAGGGCTCGTCGGTACCCAGGTGCCGATCCTCTCGATTACGATTTCAGAATCACTGCTCATCGGAGTCGCCCTCTCGCTTTTCGGCTTCCTCAACAGTTTCAATCAGCCGATCACCGGCCGCCTCTCCGATCGAGCCGGCAAGCGCAAACTGTTCATCCTTTTCGGCCTGGCTATCCTCGGCATCGGTAGTGGCGGGTACGTCTTCGTCTCGGAGTATCGCTGGGTTCTCTTTTTCCGCGTGCTTCAGGGGATCGGTGCGGCCTTTACGATCCCGGCCACAGTCGCCCTGGTCAACGAACTTGCGACCGGCGACCGCACTCGTGGGGGGAACTTCGGCGTCTACAACACGTTCCGGCTGATCGGGTTCGGCTTTGGTCCCCTGATTGCCGGAGTCGTCGTCGAAATCTGGGGCTTCGACGCGGCCTTCGGCGTCGCCGTGGCCGGGGCATTCGTTAGTTTCTTACTGGTCTTCTTTCTCATCTCCGATCCACCCGAAACGCAGGCGAGCGCGGGCGAGGACCTGTCGATCGCGGTCAGAGGCCCTCCCGGAAAAGTCCTCGACCCGGTCTTTACGCTCGGGTTAGGAACCGTCGCGATGGGGATCGCGATTGCCCTGTTCGCGGCGCTCGAACCACAGATAAACACACGGCTCGATCAGTCGACCGTTCTCTTCGGGCTCCAGTTCGGTGCCGTCACGATGGCGAACATCGCCTTCCAGATCCCCGTGGGTCGCGCGAGTGACTGGTACGGGCGCCGACCGTTTTTGCTCGTGGGCTTTCTCATCCTCGCGCCGACGACGCTTCTCCAGGGGTACGTTCTTTCGCCGGCCATGATGACCCTGGCCCGGTTTGGCCAGGGGATCGCCGTGGCGATGGTGTTTGCACCGTCGCTCGCGCTGGCCGGCGATCTCGCCCGCGAGGGGAGTTCGGGAACGACGCTTTCCGTGCTGACGATGGCCTTCGGCCTCGGGGTGGCAATCGGTCCACTTTCGGCCGGCTTTCTCGAACGGTTCGGCTTCCACATTCCCTTCGTGGTCGGGACGGTCCTTTCGGTCGTCGCACTCGTGTTGGTCTACACCCAGGTCGAGGAGACTCTCTCGGAGACGAAATCCCTTTTCGGCTCGTGATCGAGAGAGAAAGCGGTCCCGATTGCGAGACAGAAGGCGGAAGTGCACCGGGAAAAATTCCTCTATTATGCCTCTCTCCGAGACGGCCCGGTCTCGGCTCGCGGATATCCTCGAGCGAGAGCCGACCAAAAACAAAGCACTGCAGACGGCCTGGGATATGGAAAGCGGCAGCGAAGTCCACCAGTATCTGGAGTCCGAACTGCAACCGTACTATTACCGCGATGACGAGAGTCTGATTCGCGTCTCGCCCGAGGGAAAGGCCATTCTTTCGGGTGACGGTGACGGCGGTCCGGCAATTGCGTTTTCCGGGATCGATAAAGCGGTTTTCGAGGCCGTTCCCGGCCCCGAGGAGGATCCCGCGAGCGTCGTTGCGGTCCTGCATCGAGTCCGTGAAATGACCGACACCGATCCGGCCGTCGATGACGTCCGGGCCGCGCTCCGAACCCTGGTTCGCAAGAACGTCTGTGAGTCGATCGATCGGACCGTCCCGACTTATCGGCTCTCGGTGCCACGCTCCGACGTCGAGATTTTGGAAACGGAGTGACGCCGTCGGTCCCGGCGGGTTTCCAAAATCCGCGTGATCGTCTTTCCGCTTCCACCTTCGACTGGCCAGCCCCCTCGCCGATCCCCTGGTGGTTCCGGTTGAAAGTGGCGACACGAGCCCCGGCATTCGGCTGGTGTCTGTGAACGGTCGAACGCGTCACAACGTGGTTTGTACCCATAGCGGCCCCGCTCCAGTTCGAAGTGGACACAATCCGGTCGCATCGTCTCCGCGTAGGACCGCCACCCCCGTTCGTAGGCCCGCTCTGCAATTCCCAGTCGTTTGACTTTCTTTGTCTCCGGGTCGAGAACGTCAAACCGGGCCGCAGATTCGTCATGTTCGTTTCCAGTCGGGCGTTCGAGGATGTCGATTCCCGGCGTTTCGGGTTCTAAAGAGCGCGGTTGCCAGAGGACTTCGACTCCAGACTCGCCGAGTGAGAGTATCCCGACTTCCGCTGGGATCCGTTCGAGCAGGGCCGGTTCGACTGGACCGTCTGTCCGAGCCGTGGCCAGCCACACTTCGTCGGCCAGTCCCGCGGCGACGTCCCGTTCGAGCTGGTCACTGAGCCGTCGGGCTGCACTCGCGTCGAGATCGGGTTTGTTCTCGATCGCAATGATCCGCGCTACCCAGTCCGGGTAAACTCCCACCCGTTTTATCTCGATCCGTCCGCCTTTTTTCCGGGATTCGAGCACGCCCCGATCGGTTGCCTCGTGGATCGCTTCTCTGACGTATCGCCACGGGTAGCCGGGCTGTGGGAGGACATCGCGGTAGTAGGTCCAATCGGCCGATGCATGTTGCAGGACGTGTCGAAGATCGCTGTTCAGCCGATCGGCACCGAATGGCCTCCGTGTTTTGAAACCAGACGGATCGACTTCGATGACGATGGTGTCCCAGCGGCGCTTTTGCCACCCAAGTTGGCGAGAAACGATCGCCGGCACTGTCGGTCTCTCTGGTGGCCACTCGGATTCGGCCCAGGCACAGGTCGCCAGTTCGAAGGCGAACTCGCTCTGCCTGGGTGGCCACGTCACGCTTCTATTTCGTCGATGTGTTCGTGTGCCTCCCGGAGAATGTCCCGGGGCCCGTCCTGGGTGATCGTGTTGAGTGCTTGCTCGTAATCACGCCACTGGTGATCGCGGTGTTCGTGAGAGAGTTCCGCGCTCGCCTCGTACGACTTGGCGATGAACAGGTGGACCGTCTTGTGAATTCGGTCGCCGTTTGCCTCGAAGACGTAGTCGTACTCCTCGCGGAAGCCGTCGAGCAATCTGAAATCGCTGATGCCGGCCTCCTCTTTGACCTCTCTAATCGCCGTTTGCTGTAGTTCTTCGTCCCCCTCCACGCCACCTTTGGGAAATTCCCAGTCACCCGGACGACTTTTGAGGAGGAGGTATTCGCGCCGGTCCCGGGTGTCACGATAGAGAATGGCCCCGGCGCTTGTCGCTTCAACCGTCATTACTGGCGCTTACACGGTGGCGTAATAAGAGAATGTCGGAGTATGCGACAGGTCCACAGGCCCGACCCGCAGACTACAAGCTTTTCCCCGCGCTCCGCGATTGATTTAGTATGACGACGATCCTCCACCTCACCCTCAAGAGCGGCGATCGAACGGTCCTCGAATCTGTCGTCGACTCGATCAAAGACACCTGTCGGCGGAAGGGGGCCGAACTCAAGGGCCCGCATTCGGATGCTCCGTCAGAGTATCGGGTTCCACTGTACGGTCGGTTGGACGGAGATTCGGGAAATCGGCAGGACGACTGGGAGTATACCGTCTACAAGCGACGATTCGAACTGCGTGGCCGGGACGAAGTCGCGCGGGCGGTGCTCGAAGGCGACTATTCGAAATCGGTGCACGTGGAAGCCACCGTGGATCGCTCGTAAAGAAAAAACCCCGGCGTTGGGGGCTTAGAACGAGCTTTCGCCGACCGTTTCGAGGCAGGTCGATTCGCCGATATGGTCTTCGGCATCCCACTCGTCGATCTCGACCAGTACTCGCATGTTGAGCGAGCCCGCCGGCGCGTCGTCGATTCGAAGGATCGAATCGCCGATGCGCGCTTTTGCCTTGCCGTCGATCATCGAGGTAACCATCACTTCGATGGTCTCGCCGGGTTCGAAGTCCGGTTGTCGCGTCCGGAACGACCAGCCGGCAAGCCACTTGTCAAACACGCTCATACTCGAGCCACCTCCTCGGACTTGCGATCCGAGATGTATTCACGGCCGAATCCGGTGATCGCCGCGATCAGGAACACGATCACCAGCAGCCAGCCGTGGAACACGAACGGTACCACGTCGGCCGGGTTGACGACCATCGCTTGACCGTACTGCTCTGCGAGTCCACCCGGGCCAACCATTACCTGGTATCCAACCAGGACACCACCGGCCCAGGGGAAGATGTACCCGAGCGCGGCGGTGTTCGCGTCGAGGATGTTCGCCCGACGGTAGCCGTTGAGGTTGAACTTCTCGCCGATGCGGGCGATGTACGGCGCGATCGCGATCTCAGCAGCTGTATTGATCGTGATCATGCCGTTGATCGCGGCGGTGCCAAGCACCATCGTGCTCTCTGCGCGGCGGACGTTCGTCGCCACACTGTTGAGGAGCACTTCCTGCATGGCCTGGAAGCCACCGCCCTGGATCATGATGCGTGCCATTGCGACGATTAGCAGCGTCAACACGATCAGCGGGAAGAAGCCCAATGCACCGGTATAGAGGCTTCCCCCGACGCCTGCTGCCTCACCGACCGTAACGATTGGCAACGCCGTCCAGGCACTCTCTTCGGTGACCGTGAACGCCACGATGTCGCTGATCGAGGACAGTCCGAAGACGAGGTTGAAGAGGATTGCGGCGATGATCCCCCAGGAGATCGCCTCGACAATGTGGCGGCCACGGATGGCCGTGAAAATGACGATCCCCATGGAGACCAGGTGGATGAGACCGGGCGCGGTCCCTTCCAGTGCTGCGACTCCTTCAACGTTGACGCTCGGCATGACCGTCCCCATGATCAGGTACAGGACGAACGCCGGGACTGCTGCCAGGATTGCGTACTTGAACCGGGAGGCAACGACGCCCCCGATGTCCGAATCCTGGGTCACTGCACTGACAATCGTCGTGTCACTCACTGGTGCGAGGTTGTCCCCAAAGACGGCTCCCGAGAGGATCGCACCAAACAGGAGCACCGGGTTCGCACCGAGGAGGACACCGGCCGGGAAGAACAGCGTGACGAACGCGACCGTCGTCCCATAACCGGTACCGATCCCCGTAGCGAGCAATGCTGCGAGCACGAACGCGACGGCGGGGAACGTTGTTGCCCCGACGCTGAGCGCATCTGCTGCCCAAATCAGGCCGTCGACGAAGCCACCGGCCTGAAGGGTATCCGCGAACATGCCGGCCCACAGCCAGGCCACAATCGCCGTCGCAGCGACCCGCTGGGTCATGCCCTCGAAAATCGTGTTCGCGTAGGTCTTCCAACTCGCCTTGGCGAAGAACATTCCGA
>CAZJZA010000059.1:0-9482 GCA_964550355.1 uncultured Halobacteriales archaeon | reverse complement strand
GTGAACGGATGCACGTAGGTGTGCATATCCGTCATCGAGAGGTCGTACTTCTCGTAGTTCGAGGCCGCCGGAAGGACGTAATCGGACCACTTCGCGGTGGAATCCATCCGGTAGTTCACGTCGACGACGAGGTCGAGTTTCGGCCAGAGTGTCTCCTTGACCGCAGTACCACCCTTGGCCTGATTGAAATAGTTCCCCCGCCATGCGAAGAAAATGCTTGGGTCCGGACGTGTTCCGTCGTCGCGCTCTTCAGGATACAGTGGCATCCAACCCTTCGAAACCGATTCCTCGATCCGGTCGGCGAGTTCGGGCTGTTCGTCGGTAATCCCCGAGTGGTAGTAGGTCCAGAGGGTCGTCGGCATCCCGCGAACGCTGCCGGTCGGGAACGAGAGGTTCTTCCATCCGTTGACCGTCCAGATCTTCTCCTGGCCCACGTAGTGATCGACGCCGGTTCCCCGCCGACCAATGTGTCCGGTCAGGGTCACGAGCAACTGGATCGACCGATTGCCGAGGTCGTTGTGATACCAGTCGTTGACGCCCTTGCCGTGGATGATCTTCGCCCGATCGGCGCGGGCGAACTCGCGGGCGATCCGCTGGATGGTCTCCGAGCCGACACCCGTCTCCTCGTACACGAATTCCGGGGTATAGGTCGAAAGTTCCTCCTGGAGGCGGTTCCAGACCGAGCGGACCCGAACCGATCCCTCGCCGACGGTGTCGACGATTCGATCGACGTCGAGGGACGGATCGAAGTCGAGTTCGATGCTGGCCGAAGAATCGTACTTCCCGCCCCGGTCGCCGAGGGACGCGGGGGCAATGCGGAGTGTTCCGTTCGAGTCTTCCATGACGAGGACTTTCTCGTCCCCGTCGAGTCCCGGGATCTCCGAGGCGCGGAGGAACTTGCCGGTGTCCTCTCGGACCAGCATCGGCATGTCGGACTGCTCTTTCAGGTGGGCCTCGTCGTACCGATCCTCCTCGACGATGGTCCGGGCCATCCCAAGTGCGAGGGCCGCATCGGTCCCCGGGTCCGGCGAAATCCACTCGTCCGTGTGGATCGCCGTCTGCGAGTAGTCGGTGAAGACCCCCACCGTTTTTGCGCCGTCGTAGCGGGCCTCGAGGAAGTACTTGGCGTCGGGGATCCGGGTGACGTCGATGTTCGACCCCCAGGCGATGATGTAATCGGCGTGGTACCAGTCCGCGCTCTCGGCGTTGTCGGTCTGGTGGCCCCACGTGATGGGTTGACCCGGGGGCAGGTCTGAGTACCAGTCATAAAAGGAGTGACTGACCCCGCCCAGCAGGTTGATCATCCGCGACCCACTGGCGAAGGAGGCCGGGGACATCGCGGGGATCGGGGTGAAACCGCTGATCGCGTCGTAGTTCCCCGCCTCGACCGTGTCGAGGACCTCCGTCGCGATGTCGTCGAGAGCCTCCTCCCAGGAGACCTGCTGCCACTTCCCCTCGCCCCGTTCTCCGGTCCGCTTGAGGGGATGGGACACCCGCTGGGCCCCGTGGACGTAGTTCTTATAACACGCACCTTTGTTACAGCCCCGGGGATTCGGATCGGGCAGGTCGAAGTCAAAGCGGGGGTAGTCCGCGGCCTGCTCCTCGCGCCACACCTGGCCGTTCTTGACATAGACGTCCCACGAGCAACTGCCGGTACAGTTGATGCTGTGGGTGCTCCGGCTGATGGAATCCCAGTCCCACTTCTCCCGGTAGAGATCCTCCCACTCCCGGTACGGGTAGTTCCCGATCGGGTCCTCCGCAACTTGCAGGCGGTCCATCTCCGAGAGAGTCTGTGCGGTACCAACCCCGGTCGCGCCGATTGCGGCGGCCGCACCGATGCCTTTCAGAAAGTCTCGACGTCCGGTCGTGCTGTCGTCAGTTGATTTGTTGCTCATGAGGTATCCTCCGTGACGAAAACGGTACTGACTCCCAGCACGACGCCAGCGAGTGCAAGCGCCACGCCAAGAGCCGACGTGATTCCAACGTGAAGCCCGGCCGCAAGCAGCCCCATGCCGCCGAGTTTCGTCCCGATATCCAGCCAGCGATACCGGCGTTTCGAAACTGAACGCGTCCCCGCACTCATCAGTTCTCACCCCCCGAAAGCCCGCCCAAGACGGCATACGTCACGGCCCCAGCCACGATTGGGACGACGATGATGCCCGCCAGGAGGTAAGGATTTAACACCGACGTCGAGAGGCCGAGGGCGCTCCCGAGCAGGTTGTTCATCCCCGCCAACGAGGCTACCAGTATCATCGAAATCGCCGCGATACCGATCGACGTTCGACGAGGGGCCTCGAGTGGATCGTCGGTGAAGTGACCAGGCTCCGACCGCCGATCGATGAATGGCCACACCATGATCCCGCCAATGACGATCGTCGGAAACAGGATCCCGGCCCAGAATTCGGCGGTGAGTTCGATTCCGGCGACGTGAATCGTCGTCCAACCTGGCAGGACCTTGAGGAATCCGAACACCCACATCAGGAACCAATCCGGCATGACGACAGCCGGCGTACTTGCCGGATCGTTTGGCCCGTACGCCGCGATGTTGTGGACCGGAAGGAACCCCGCGAGTAACGAGAGTACCCCCGCCGTGAGCAAGAAGACGACGACCCCGACGGCGGCTTGATTCGGGTACGCGGGAAGTCCAATTACGACTGAATCATCGTCTTCAGCCACGTCTGCTCCCTTTGCTTCAGCCCTGGATCGTTCACCCTCCGTATGTTTTTGCCGCACGAGAATGGCCATATGGACGGCAAGGAGCGCGATAATTGCCAGTGGGATGACCAATACGTGGAGGAAGAACAACCGCGGGATGGTCCCTGCGGCGGGGAACTCGCCGGCAAATACGAGTTGGGCCAGGAAGTCACCGAGTAACGGGACCGAGGTCGCCAGATTGTATCCGATACCCGTTGCTGTGGCCCCGAACTCGTCGAATGGCAATGCATACCCCGTGTAACTCGCCCCCATCGCGAGCACGGCGAGGAGGGTTCCGATAACCCAGTTGATCTCCCGGGGATTCCGGTACGCCGCGGTGAAATACACGCGGAACATGTGGAGGGCAAGTGATGCGATAAACAGATGAGCAGCCCAGTGGTGGAGCCGCCGAATGAACATGCCGAATGGAACCCCGTACGTGATGTGAAGGACGCTCACGAAGGCCGCCGGAAGTTCCTCGCCCTGGAACTGATCCACGACGCCTTGATAGGCAACGTCTGCAGTGCTCGGCTCGTAAAGCGTCCCCAGGAAGATCCCGGTCAAACCGAGTATGACGAAAGAGAAAAGGGCCACCTCGCCGAGCAGGAACGAATCCTCTGCCGGAAACGCCTTGCCGAGGAGGCCCCGGTCACCTTCGAGATGCAACCGTTCGTTCAGCCACGACCGAATCCCCACGATTACCCACCCCCCGGACCGATTTCGGCTTCGAAGTTCGCCGTCGCCATCAAAAATCCATCACTGGACAACGTGATCGGAAGTTGTGGCAACGCACGGGGTGCCGGCCCATCGACCACTTCGGCACCGCTGGTCGGGTCGTACTTCGCAAAGTGACAGGGACAAACGAGCGTGCCATCCGATTCGACCTCGGCGACCATACACCCCGCGTGCGTGCACACCTTCGAATACGCGGCGTACCCGGCCACGGTGAATGCAAGATTTGTCGGCTCGGAGTACGCCGATTCCTCGTGGCGCACGAGCAGCGTCGGCGCGTCTGCTACGCTGGGATGGGTTTCGGGGAAAACCGTCATTCGAGAACCCATTTCGAGGGCATCGGCTCTGACACGATTGCGGTCTTCGTCGACCAGGTAGGTTCCATCGGCGTAGATCTCGCCAGTGAACTCCCTTGATAAAACCTCCGTCATCCCCAGGGTGGGGACACTGAGAGCGAGTGCTGCTGAAACGCCACCGACCCCCAATGCGGCCTTTGCCACGTCCCGGCGCTGCCATCCGTCCAAAGGACCGTCGTGTTCGGCCTTTTCAACCATGATATCGCTCCTCCGCGACGAGGACGTGAGGAAGGAACCAGGCGGAATAGGCGGCGATAGCCCCTGCAAGCGTGAGGAAGATCCCGCCGACGTAGAGGCCGATATACTGGGTGCGGGCCAGTGTGGAAAATTCGAGAACCGCGAGGACAGAGAGTGCGACCGTTGCAGACATCAGGCCGAGGATGACAAACAACCCGTCTTTACTTTCGGTGGCGTCCACGAATTTGGCAATCCAACGGTGCTCTGTCTGGAACCACGGGCTCGAGGCTTCCTCCGCCCTCTCTCGGTCTGGTTCACTATTTTCAGGTCCATGCATGAACCGATGGAAAATCCCGAGGAGAGCCATCAGTAATCCGAGTGCAATCCAGATAATGACGCCAACTTGTGCGGGTGTGAACTCCTCTGGCGTATCGAGTATGGATTGGAGGGGACGCATATCGGTCATCGTCGTGTCGATTTCAACTTCAGCCACCTGTTCGCCGGACGGCTGAAGCGCCGCGAACCACGTCGGGACCAACACGACGGCCAAGATGAGAACGATTGCAAGCGTGCGAGATCGCATATGTCAAAACCCACCACTTAGAACGTCCGTATCGGTCGGGTTTGGCCCACACAGACCACCAGGATCCTTCCTGGCCACCTGACGTAAGCCCCTGTTCGATAATTGGTCAGCGTCGTCCATGGTTTTGGTTACTATTGCCACCCGGATATGATTGATTCTTTATTATAAAGGGGTACATAGGGTTTAAAATGCGCCAATAATGGGCTTATTCCGCCCCTACCGCAAAAACACACCAAGCGTAATTATAGTTGGAAAGTTTTTATTTAAGCAAAATTGCGGATTTTTCCGTCCTGGTTCGACTCCGCACCGACCCTGTTTATGAGGCTTTCACAAAGCCCCGATTCGATCGACGACCCAGCCACCGTGCTCGGGTTTGGAGCGGAGCCAGCATTTTCAGATTTTTGGGATATCTACGACAAATTCGTTCGGTGCTCGCTCTTCGACGGCGTACCTGTCGGCGTCAAAGGAATCGACTTCCTCCCGCAGTTGGTAGTAAAGCGGGCGTGGCTCGTGGTCGTTGACCACTCGAAGCGTCTGGCCCGATTCGAGTTGGGCAAACTCGGTCATGATTTTCGGGTGACGTTCGGGGGGAGAGACATTTCGAAGGTCGATAGTTACTGCCACCATGAAACCAGAACAACCGGTACCCGGTTGGAAATTGTCCCGAACATATTCAGTATCACATCTCATACCCGTACGGAGCGATCGACGCCCACCCCACCGATCAAAGACGGCCACGGTTTTACCCAAAAAGTCCTCACCGATGGCGTCACAGGGCCGATCCAGTAATCCGTTACTGGCGCACTCGAAGTGACCACCCACAACAGAATCCTGAGACACGTGAGAGGCGATTCCAGATTACAGCGTCCCTTCGAGTTCGTCGAAAAGTTCGGTCACTCGAGCGTCAATATCGTCTCGGATATGGGCGATCGCTGTCGTCGACTTTCCCCCTGGATCTTCGAGATCCCACTCCCGGTTCTCTCCGGCCCAACCCGCCGGACACACGTCCTCGGCTGCACAGCCCATCGTGATGACGATATCGCTCTGGCGAGTTTCCTCGAACGTCACTTCCCGCGGACGCCGCGTGCTGATATCGACCCCGACGTCCTGCATTGCAGAAACGACTCCCTCGTGGACGTGATCGGCCGGCTGCGACCCGCCCATGACGAGTTCGATTTCGGCTTCGAGTCCACGCGCCATGACCTGCTCCTGGGCAAAGGCAAAGGCCATCTGGGAACGGCCGGCGTTTTTGACGCACACGAATGCGACGGTGAGCCGCCCGAATCCCTCCATCAGTCATCAACCCGCACTGAGTCACCTGTCGGGTCCTCCAGACTCCCGGTGGTGTAGCCGTCCCAGTCGAATTTCCGCTGCAAGAACAGGGCGACGTAGACGAGACTGAGCAAGACGGGCACTTCGATGAGCGGTCCGACCACGGTCGTGAAGGCGACCCCGGAACCGACACCAAACACGGCAATGGCGACGGCGATGGCCAACTCGAAGTTGTTCGAGGCGGCCGTGAAGCCGATCGCCGTCGTCGTCGAGTAATCCGCACCGATCTCTCGGCCCATCCCGAAACTGACGAAGAACATGACGACGAAGTAAATCGTCAACGGGACGGCAATGAGAAGAACGTCGGTCGGCTGAGCAACGATCCGCCTACCTTGCATGGCGAACATGACGATCACGGTAAAAAGCAACGCGATCAGTGTCAGCGGATCGATCTTCGGCACGAACCGCTCCTCGTACCACTCGACGCCCTTCTTTCGTGTCCCAACGTACCGCGAGAGGATCCCGGCCCCAAAGGGAACGCCAAGGAAGATCGCGATCGCCCCAAAGACCTGCCTCGGCGTAATGCCGAAGGCTTCGATACCGGCGACCAGTTCTTCCAGGCCGAGGAGCCCGGGCATGAACAGGGCGAAAAACCAGATGTACACGCCGTAGGTAAAAATCTGGAAGACGCTGTTGAACGCGACGAGCCCGGCGGCGTATTCGGCGGACCCTTCGGCGAGGTCGTTCCAGACGAGAACCATCGCGATACACCGGGCCATGCCGATGAACACGAGCCCGAGGAAAAATTCGGGACGGGCTGGGAGTCCTGGGACGAGGCCACTGAAGAAAATGAGGGCAAGTCCAAACATCACGGTCGGCCCGATGAGCCAGTTCTGCACGAGACTCAGGCCGAGAATTTTACCCTTCCCGAAGACTGTCGGCAACTGGCCGTAATTGACCTTCGCCAGTGGCGGGTACATCATCAGGATGAGCCCGATCTCGACGAGGTGGAAGTTCTGAATCGGCTCGGTCACCGACGGCGCGACGTAGCCGAGCCCCACCCCCACAGCCATCGCTCCGAAGATCCAGACGGTGAGATACTTATCGAGGAAGTCCATCGACCGCGGGTCGCCGCATTCAGGCGTGTCACAGTCCCCATTGATACGTTCGCCGTCCAGAGAGGCACCGTCGCTGCCCTCAGTCATCAGCACGCACCTCGTCGAGGGCCGAAATGAGTGCCGTCGCAAGTGGCGTTGCCCGGTACATTCGCCAACGGCCGTCCTTCCGCCGGGAGACGAGGCCCGCCTCCCGCAGGTCCGTGAGGGCGTGGCTGACGGCGCTCTCGCTCACGTCGACGGCCGCGTTGAGTTCACAGACACAGAGTTCCCCGTCGGCCGCGACGAGGAGCCGCGCCAGTCGGTATCTCGTTTCGTTTCCGAGCGTCGAAAAGACCGGAAGATCGGACTCGGTCAGGCCCCGGTCGACCGTCGATTCCAGCCCCTCGAGTTCGGCCAGCCGGTCAGCGACGGTTTCCGGCCGGCACTGGCCGAGTTCGTCTTCGAGATGCCGGTGAATCCGGTCCGATTCAATCCCCATATAGCCATTTGAAGAGTTATTCAATTAAAGTAATCGGATCATTCGTCTTACGCACGCAAAATCCAATTCAGGAAGGCAACTGTCAGTGGACCACGACAACCGGAATTTCAGATCGCCTGACGACCTTCTCGGCGACGCTCCCGAACATGATCCGACCCACTCCCGAAATCCCCCGGCTACCGATCACGATCTCGCTTACGTCGTTTTCCTGGGCGTACGAAAGGATCTCGTCGACCGGGTCGCCGGTTTCGAGGGCGGTGTCGATGATGCCGCCCATCTCCGAGGCCTTCGATTCGACCTCGTCGAGAAGCGCTTCGGCCTCCTCTTTTTGATGCTCTACTTGCGGAAGGGTTTCCGGGTCACTCGCGGACGCGGCGTAATAGCCGGTCGGGACTTCGACGACGTGCAACGCGGTGATATCCTCCTCGGGGAAGTGGTCGATCGCATAGGCCAATGCCTCCTCTGCGTGGGTCGAGCCATCGACCGGGACGAGTATTCCACACATGTGTGAACATATGACACCCACAGGTATCAATCTGATTGAGCGGCCGGAAAACCTGATTCTCCGTGATTGTTCTAATCAAATGCTCGCCGTGGCGGAAGGCTAAGAAGCCCTCATGGCGGGGGCGGCCAGGTGGTTTCCTTTGGGACGAGTAAGTGGCCTCCTTGGGGGGGACGCCCAGACGCTCGAAATCCAGCGGGATGAACGGTCTCAGTCGAGAAAAACGATCAAAGGGACCGATACACGCTCTCGAGCGATTTCGTGCGTCGGTTCATACCCCGGCGGGTATCCCTCGGGCAATCCAAAGATTGCTCGTGAGACGAACTACTGCCCCTCAATATGAGTGGACAGGTGATCATCCACCTGTGAAGCCCACTCAGTTGCAGGTGAAAGAGAGTTCCAACGTGGGCCACAGAAACCAAAATATCGGCCCAAGTTCACTTTCGATACTAAACAAACAACCAGATAACGTAATAGACCCTAAAATCATCCACCAATGAATTACACACCTGCCCCCAAAGAATACGAGGAAAAAAGCAGCCAAATCGTGGGAAAACGCAGTCGCGTAACATCGGCCACTGACAGTCCCACCCTGAATCACCAGAGAGTGCCCGATTTCCCGATGACCGTCCCGAATCAATCCGAAAGAGGACAGTAACATGGCAAGAATTAGCAAGCGAGTCGGCGTGGTCGCCCTCCTTCTGGGTGGCATTGCAGTCATCGCACCCGCGTTCTTCTCCGGAACATCTACGCTGGGTGGGTATGGGGGCTATGGCGGGATGATGGGCGGCTATGGCGGGATGATGGGCGGGTACGGTGGAATGGTGGCTTCGGTACCGTCGGAACGACTAGTATCATCTTCTCCCTCGTCTCCCAACTGGGCTTTTTGTTATTGCTCGTTGGAGGTGGCTACCTGCTGTATCGCTCACTCCGCGGCAATGGCGACACCGATTATTTCGGTACCTCCGATACGGCCCTCGACGAACTCCGGCTTGCCTATGCCCGGGGCGACCTTTCCGAAGAAGAATTCGAAATGCGACACCAGCGTCTCCAGCAACAAGGTGAGCGGTAAATGACAGAGAAAACAAGTCGTCGTATGTTCCTGTCGGGGGTCGGTGCGGCGACACTCACCGGGCTTGCAGGCTGTACGACGGCTGGACTGCCCGGCGGAGGAAATGACTTCGATCGAACGCTTTACATTGGTGCCTATCACTGGGGATTTCTCCTCCTCGACGAAACCGGGACGGAGCGAGAACAAATCACCCTGAACAGGGGGTCGACGGTAAGGATCGTTGGATTCGGCGTCGAGGCCCACGAAGCAGTCGAATCGCTTCCGGACGTCATCCAGGAAGAGATGCCAAGCCACGAACAGTTAGAGGAACGGAACAAAGTCCGAATTCCGGCACCGAGCGAGGAGTATCTCCACGAGGCACTCGAGGTGGCAGAAGCGGAGTACTCGGGCCATAGCCTTGCCATCGTCCCCGCAGGGGCAGAGCAGATGGGGAGTGGAATGATGGGCGGTGGCATGATGGGCAGTCAGGGACTGTTCCTCTCCCAGGAAGCGACTGAG
>CAZJZA010000058.1:8932-9584 GCA_964550355.1 uncultured Halobacteriales archaeon | reverse complement strand
TTTCCAAACGGAGTACGGGTTGGGCGATGAGGCGGCCGCGAAACTCACCTCGACGAAGCAAGTCGCGGACTTCTTCGAAGCGGTCGCCGGCCGCTTCGATCCCGAACTCGCGGCGACCTGGGTCGCTGACACTCTGCTTGGCGAACTCAACTATCGAGACATGGCGATCGCCGACGTCGAGGACCGCTTCGAGGAGATCACGCGCCTGATCGAACTCGTAGCCGAGGAGGAAATCACGGAGCGAAACGCCCGCGAGATCGTCCTGCGATCGATGCTCGATGAAGGGCACACCCCGGACGAGACTGTCGAAGCCGAGAGTCTCGGGAAAACCGACACGGACGAAGTGGTCGTGGCCGTCGATGCGGCCATCGAGGACAATCCTGAGGCCGTCGAAGACGTGCTCGAAGGCGAGGAGGGCGCAGTCAATTTCCTCGTCGGGCAAGTAATGCAGGCAACTGGCGGACGGGCCGACCCTGGAGACGTGAACGAGTTGTTGCGAGAGCGCCTGCCCGAGGCGGAGTGAACGGCCTGCACCGGGCCGACGATTGCCTGGAACTGGGTAGCCTGTACCGGGCCAACGACTGCCCGGAACTGAGCAGCCTGTACCGGGCCAACGACTGCCCGGAACTGAGCAGCCTGTACCGGGCCAACG
>CAZJZA010000058.1:6175-8832 GCA_964550355.1 uncultured Halobacteriales archaeon | reverse complement strand
ACTGCCCGGAACGTCCACCCCGACGCTGGCGACGAAATCCTTACAAGGAGCCTTGGCCTACGCCCAAGCCACGCTGGTTCCCGTGGAACTCATCATCACCGAGAAGAACAACGCTGCCCGCCGCATCGCCGAAATTCTGAGCGACGGCTCGAGCCGAACGGAGCGAATCGGCGGAGTCGACGTGTATGCCTGGGGAACCCACCGGGCTATCGGCCTCGCCGGCCACGTCGTCGGGGTCGACTTCCCGCAGGAGTACGCAGACTGGCGGGACGTCCAGCCAGCCGAACTCGTCCACGCCCCGATCGAAACGCGGGTCACCAAACCGGACATCGTCTCCTCGTTGAAACGGCTCGCTCGCGATGCGGACAGCGTGGTCATCGCCACCGACTACGACCGCGAGGGAGAACTCATCGGGAAGGAGGCCTATGAACTCGTCCGCGAGGTCGACGAGTCGGTCCCCGTCTCGCGGGTCCGTTTTTCTTCGATTACCGAAAACGAGGTCAAAACGGCCTTCGCGAATCCGGACGAACTCGACTTCGAGTTGGCCGCCGCCGGGGAGGCCCGTCAGCGGATCGACCTGCTCTGGGGAGCCGCTCTCACGCGATTTCTCTCCCTCTCTTCCGGGCAGCGCGGAAAGGACTTCATCAGCGTCGGCCGCGTCCAGAGTCCGACGCTTAAGTTAATCGTCGACAAAGAGCGGGAGATCCAGGCGTTCGATCCCGAAACGTACTGGGAACTGTTCGCGGATCTCGCCGGTGGGGACACCACCTTCGAGGCCCAGTACTTCTACGATGACGACGGCTCGGAAGCCGAGCGCATCTGGGACGAAGAACATGCGACCCAGGCCGAACGCGATCTCTCGGATGCAGCGTCCGCGACGGTCGAATCGGTCAAACGCCGCCGCCGGACCGACGACCCCCCTGCCCCTTTCGCCACGACCCAGTTCATCAAGGCCGCCGGCTCGCTGGGGTTCAACGCCGGCCGGGCGATGAGCATCGCAGAGGATCTCTATACGGCCGGGTACATCACCTATCCGCGGACGGACAACACGGTTTACCCGGACGATCTCGACCAGGCCGAACTGCTCTCGGTTTTCGAGGGAACCCCTTTCGACGACGCCGCGACACTGCTTCTCGACCAGGGCGACCTCGAACCCACTCGCGGGGACTCCGAAACGACCGACCACCCTCCGATTCATCCCACGCCGGACGTGCCAGAGCGAGGGCAACTCTCCGAGGACGAGTGGCAGGTGTACGAACTCGTCGCCAGGCGATTTTTCGCCACGCTCGCGGAGCCGGCAGTCTGGGAACACCTTCGTGTCGTCACCGCTGCCGGTGGTCGACGTCTCAAAGCAAACGGCAAACGCCTGGTCGAGGAGGGGTATCACGCGGTGTATCCATATGTCGATACCTCCGAGAATTACGTCCCCGACCTCGAAGAGGGGGCCTCGTTGCCCATCGAATCCGTCTCGCTCGACGAGAAACAGACCAAACCGCCCCGTCGGTACGGCCAGTCCCGCCTGGTCGAAACGATGGAGAAGCTCGGAATTGGGACCAAGAGTACCCGCCACAACGTCATCGAGAAACTCTACGACCGTGGGTATCTGGAGTCTGACCCACCGCGTCCGACCCAACTGGCGATGGCCGTCGTCGAGGCCGCAGAGGAGTACGCCGACCTGGTCGTAAGCGAGGAGATGACCCGGGAACTCGAAACGGAGATGACGGCCATCGTGGAGGGAGAAAAGGAACTCGAAGACGTCACGACGGACTCCCGGGAGGCCCTGGATCGCATCTTCGAGTCACTGGCCGACTCCCGGGAGGCGATTGGGGAACACCTCCGCTCCTCGCTCAAAGCCGATAAGACCCTCGGCCCGTGTCCGGAGTGTGGGTCGGATCTCCTGGTCCGCCAGAACAGACGGGGGTCGTACTTCGTCGGCTGCGATGGCTATCCTGACTGTGAATTCACCCTACCGCTCCCCAATCGTGGCGAACCACAGCTTCTGGACGAGGTCTGTGACGAACACGACCTGCACCACGTCAAAATGCTCGACGGTCGGAGCACGTTCGTTCACGGCTGTCCGCTCTGCAAGGTCGAAGACGCCGAGGAGTCAGAGGACGAGATCATCGGGCCCTGCCCCGAGTGTCACGAGGAACACGGCGGCGAACTCGCGATCAAACACCTCCGTAACGGCTCGCGACTCGTGGGGTGCACCCGTTATCCCGACTGTGAGTATGCGGTCCCCCTGCCCCGACGCGGGGAAATCGAGGTTACGGAGGAACGGTGTGAGGAACACGACCTCCCGGAACTCCGGATTCTCGACGGCGACGATCCCTGGGAGTACGGCTGTCCGATCTGTAACTACCTGGAGTACGTCGCGAACAAGACCAGCGATCTCGCGTCCATCGACGGGATCGGGGAGAAGACGAAGGAGAAACTTCAGACAGCGGGGATCGATGACGTGAGCGACTTGCTCGAAATCGACCCGGAAACCGTCGCTCCAAACGTCGACGGCGTCTCGGCAGATCGGCTGGCGGAGTGGCAGCAAAACGTCGGTTAGGATCAGGAGGGTTCAGGGATCGGAGACGGGGTCCAGGGATGGGTGAGGAGGGTTCAGGGATCGGAGACGGGGTCCAGGGATGGGTGAGGAGGGTTCAGGG
>CAZJZA010000058.1:0-6075 GCA_964550355.1 uncultured Halobacteriales archaeon | reverse complement strand
ATGGGTGAGGAGGGTTCAGGGATCGGAGACGGGGTCCAGGGATGGGTGAGGAGGGGGTAATGAGGGAACAAACGGGGGGACCCCGAGAGTTTTAACCCGATCCCAACCCTTTCCGTAGGTAATGCGCCTCGACGAGTACATCGAGGGCTTCCAGCCCGACGAGTCGGCCCGCCGTCGCCGCCTCGCCGAGGAGAAGTCCTACGAGATTCTTGACTACGTCGAGGGCCTCCAGACGGAACTCCAGTCCTCTCTTACGGGTGGGTCTCTCGTGGGCAGCACCGCTCCGTCCGTGTTCGTCGGGCGCTCTTCGTATCCCAACGTGAATACGGGTATTCTCGCCCCGGTCGGCCAGGAGGATCACGCCGCCGACTTTGCCACGAGCGGCAAGTGGTATCAACAGGGACTCGACATCGAGAACGTCCTCCAGTACCGGACGGGACTGCTGAACTCCCGACGAGCCTCGAAGGTCGACGTCGAGGACGTCTGGGACGGCTTCGTCGGTACCCAGCGGGAAGTGGCCATCGCCGACCGGCCAGTCGACGTGGAACTGGGGCTACAGGACACGCCAACCATCAATCTCGACCGGTATCGGGATCCCCGGGCAAACGCCCCGAGTGGACCAAACGCGACCGCCGAAAAGGCCATCCTCGGGGAGAATCCACACGTTCCACAGCAGGTGAAAAAGACCCTCGAGGACGACGACTGGCGGGCCGAAGGGGCGATGACGTATCTCTACCGCCGTGGCCTGGATGTGTACGACATCAACCAGGTGCTCTCGGTGGGCGCCCTCGGCCGAGGGAAGGACCGTCGACTCGTCCCCACGCGGTGGTCGATCACTGCCGTCGACGACACGATCGGGAAATACCTCCGTGGCACCATTCGGAACGCCCCGTCGATCGACCAGGTGCAGGTGTTCGTCAACCAGTACATCGGGAACCGGTACTGGGTCGTCCTCGCTCCCGGCAAGTGGGAGTACGAACTCGTCGAGATGAAATCCCCCGGCAGCATCTGGAATCCCGACCCGTCCGGGGAGATCTTCATGTCGAGTGCCCATGAGGGCTTTGCGGGACGGACCGGCTACGTCGAGGAGACTGCTGGGGCGTACTACGCAGCTCGAATGGGCGTACTCGAGTACCTCGAGAATATCGGCCGCCAGGCCAAAGCGCTCGTCTTGCGCGAGGTCTCAGACGATTACTGGGCACCAGTCGGCGTCTGGCAAGTCAGAGAGACCGTGCGCAACGCCTTCGACGACGGCCCGAATCCCGAACTCAGGGGCGAACCGGGAGTGGCGGAGACGTTTGACTCGGCGATCAGGCAGATCGTTCCACATCTGCCGGTGTCCCTTTCCGCACTTCGCCGGAAGTCCACACTCGTCGAGGGCCGACAGGCTGGCTTGACCGACTTCCGTCCATAGTCCACGACGGCTTTCTGAACGGACCATCCGTCTGTCGGCGACGGTTATGGGAGCGGACCGTCCGTCTATCGGCGACGGTTATGGGGGCGGAACATCTGACTGTTGGAGCCGGTTTTGAGAGCGGACCGTCCGTCTGTCGGCAACGGTTTCAGCAGAAGGGTTATTCGGATCAGGGCCGGAGTTCGGGCCATGCCGTATTCTGACCCGTGGGCCCCCAGAACCGAGCAGGGGTCCCATCGGGGGTATGCCCTCCTCGGTGCGATCCTGGCCGGTGTACTCGGGATAGCGGTTGCCTTCGTCTTGAGCGGCGCGGTCGTCTTTGGCATCGCTGGACTCGGTGGGGAACTTCCACTTCTCACCATCGTGGCCATCGTGTTCGTCGCGAGCGCAATTGGATTGGCCGGAACCGGGATCGCATATCTCACCCTCCGGGGCATCTCGCCCCGTTCTTACATCGGTATTCGAGTGCCCGGGTTCGGAGATCTGCTCTGGGCGATTGGCGGTTATGTCGCGGCGCTGTCGCTGGTGTTCGCGTCGGCGGTCTTGCTTACGATCTTCCAGGTCCAACCCGAGACGTCGAATCAGGCAGCCGAACTCGGGATGGAAAACCCGGAACTCTTGCTCTGGCTGGTCCCGATTTCGATCCTCGTCGTCGCCCCGGGCGAGGAACTCTTATTCCGGGGCGTGGTCCAGGGACGCCTCCGCGAGGCGTACGTGGCCAGAATCGCCATCCCGCTCACTGCCGCCCTGTTCGCACTGGTTCATTACTTTTCGTTGACGGGCGGGGCGGGAGCCCGGCTCACGGCCATCGCGATCCTCTTTTTCCCCAGTCTCGTCTTCGGCTACGCCTACGAGCGAACGCAGAACCTGCTCGTGCCGATTCTGATCCACGGGGTGTACAATTCGACCCTCGTCCTGCTGCTCTACCTCACGATCGAACTCCTGGGAGAAGCGCCCGCACCGGCTTGATCGGCTACTCTTCTTCGGCCGTTTGCACCGGCCCGGTCCCGATCACGCTCACGACGGCATCGCGAAAGGATTGTCTGGTCGGAAAGTAGGTTTCGTCGATTTCCGAGAGGATTTCCGTGAGTTCTCGGGGCCCGTCGGGCGTCCGGATCACGGTTTCGCCTTCTTTGCGATCGATCTCGCTTTTCTGGATCGCCCAGGTGAGCCGTTCGGCGACTCGGGAAATGGGCGCTCCCTCGACGGACGGCCCGGTTCCCAGTTCGACGCCGCTCTCCTCGTCGGTGTCCTCGGCCATGGAATGAGGTTTTCCCGGCCGCCGATTCAAGCTTTCGATGCGTCGCCCGGCCCGAACCCGGGCTCTGTCTGACATACTGTTATAGTCCTTCGTTGTGTAAATTCCAGTATGCCCAGTCTGGGGGAGACTTACGAGCGCCGGGTCGGTGTCGCGAGCCGCCAACAGGTGCTCCTGGGAACGGCACTTTTCATCGTCGGGGCCGTGCTCGTCGTCACCGCCATTTTGCTCGGTGGAACCGGGCTCCTCGTCGGGAACGGTGTGAGCGTCCTGGACGCCAGGGAAATCGCCGGGATTCTCGCAGGTGTCGGCATCCCGGCCGTCTTCGTCGGGATCACAATCGTTCTTCCGGGAGCGCGGCTGCACCGCATTGCTGCCGGTGTCGGGGCCGCCCTGGCACTTGTGGGTGTCTGGCTTTTCCAGGTTGTCTACCCGGAAAACTGGTATGCGAGTGCGGGCGTGCCGACCAACCTCGTGCTTCTCCTGTTACTGGTCTACTTCACCGGGGTATTGATTACGTTCTGGTCGCTTTTCACCGCGGTTGCGACGTTCAAGACTCGAAACGACCCCGGCGGGACGGTCTCGTTGCGGGTCGGATCGGAGGGACCGACGATTCGGGCCGTCGAAGCCGTCCAGACGGAGTTCCAGAATGCCGGCAAAGCGATTAGTAGCGGTCTCGGCGGGATCGGAACCTTCGGTGGGGAAACGGACACCACCGATCTCGGCCCCCAACCCCATCGGCAGGGATCGGTATCGGACGGCGGCGAATCCGCCGACGCGGAAATCGTCGAACCCGAGCCAGAGGCCCCTGTCCACCCGACACAGACCGGTGACGATGCCGAAGTGATGGGATCTCCCCGGATCGATCCGGACAAGTACTGTGGGAATTGCACCCATTTCGAGTACGAGACGCCGGAAGAACGCATGGACCCGTACTGCGGTCTTTACGACGAGCCGATGGACGACATGGAAGCCTGCAAGTGGTGGCAAGGCTCCACCTGATCAGGTGAGCCCGTCTCAAAAGGTTTCGAGCCGATCCCGAAGGTTCTCCCAGTGACTCCCTTTCCAGTAGAACTGCTCACAGGTGCGACATTGCCAAACGGGTTCTGCGGTGGGATCCGGACCGTCTGTGGGCCCCGGACCTTCTGTCACTCGCTTTAGCTGGCCATTGCACCGCGAACACCGACTCGGCTCGGTCAATTCGAGGGAGAAACCCGCTTCGGCCAGCTCGCCGAGCTGGTCGATCGGCTCGGTTTCGGTCAGGAGGAGGCCCCACCCGGCATTCGTTGCCACCTCGCGATCGCGAGTGAGCAACAGCCGATCTTCTCTTTTGGCCAAATCGATGATCGCCGCATCGGTCTCGATGCCACGATCCAGTGCATACGCAGTGTCATAGCCGATCATTCGAAGCGCCGAGACGATTCCGCCGAGCATGACGTCGAGACAGAGACTGGTTTCTTCGGGTCTGTACATGTCGCTTACTCGAGGAAGTGCCGGAGACCGGCCGAATCACGGGTGTTCAAAATGTCCTCGGCTCTCGCCCAGCCCCGCCGGGCGGTGTGAACCCCCAATCGGAGATAGGCGAACTCTCCCGGGCCGTGCGCATCCGTATTGATAGCGATCAGTGCCCCTTCCTCGATTGCGTCGGCGACGGCTGACCCCCAGAGATCGAGGCGATGCGGGTTGGCGTTTATCTCCAGGGCGACGCCGTTTTTCGCCGCCGCCCTCCCGATCGCCGCCGCGTCGAACTCCATCGCGGGCCGCTGGTTCAAAAGCCGCCCACTTGGATGGCCTAACACGTCGACTGAGGGGTGTTCGATGGCGGCGATGAGCCGCTCGGTGCGATCCTCGCCCTCGCCGATATCGGCGTGTGGGGAGGCGATAACCACGTCCAGATCAGCGAGCACGTCAGGATCGGTATCGCCGACCGATCCATCCGGCCCGATGTTGGCCTCGATACCGGTCAGCACGTCGATTGGGGCGTCGGCGGCAACCGTCTCAACCTCCTCGATCTGCTCTCTGATCTCCGCGTCTGAAAGGCCGCTATCGCCGAAGACGCCCGGTCCCTCCGCGTGATCGGAGATCACGAGATAGTCGTGACCGTACTCGACAGCGCCCTCGACCATCGCTTCGATCGAATAATCGCCGTCCGACCAGGTCGTATGGGCGTGGAGATCGCCGTTGAGATCTCCCTCCTCGACCAGCTCGGGCAGCTCTCCCGCGTCGGCCGCGGCGATTTCGCCCCGATCTTCGCGAAGTTCTGGTGGGATCAACGGCAGATCCACCGCGTCGTAGACCCCGGCCTCGGTTTCGCCGGCGATTCGGGTTCCGGCGCGGGTGTCGGGATCGGCCCGTTCGGCGTCCGTGACTTCGAACACGCCGTATTCGTTGACTTTCAGGCTCCGGCCGATCGCCCGATTCCGCAGGGCGATGTTGTGATCTTTGCTGCCGGTGAAGTACACGAGGGCGCTCCCGAACTCCGAGGGGTCGACCAGTCGGATGTCCACCTGCATCCCCGCAACGCGGAGGCCGGTCTTCGTCGTCCCGGACTCGATCACCGATTCGACCCGGTCCCACTCGGTCACGGTCTCGGTAATCGAGGCTGGATCCGCTGTTCCTACGAGTACGTCCACGTCCCCGATCGTCGCTCGCCACCGCCGGAGCGAGCCGGCGAGTGCCACCTGTTCGACAGCCGCTTTCCCCGCCAGATAGTCCTCGATCTCCTCGCCGATCGGGCGGGCCGTTCCGAGCAGGGACCGCTCGCCGGCCTGTCGGGCGAAGTCGATGTTCTCGAGAATGTTCTGTTCGGTGCGCTCGCCAAAGCCCGAGACCTCTCTGATTTCCCAGGCCTCGGCCGCGGCTTCGAGATCGTCGAGTGTCTCGATTTCCAGCGCCTCGTAAAGTTTCCCGGCGGTTTTTGGTCCGATTCCCTCCACCCGGGTGAGCGCGGTCATGTCGACCGGAAGTTCTGCCCTTTGGGCTTCGAGTTCCTCGATTTCCCCGGTTTCGACGTATTCGATAATCTTCTCGCCGATCGCCTCGCCGACTCCCTCGATTTCCTTTACGGCGTCGAGCCCCTCCGTGACGAGGTCGCTCACCGAATCCGGGGCCGATCGAACGGTGTCGGCCGCCGTCCGGTAGGCCCGAGGCTTGTACTCGACGTCCTGGGCCTCAAGTAAGTCTGCCAGTTCGTCGAGCCGGTCGGCGACCTCCCCGTTCGACGTCATGGCCTTCCCTCCCCGGATCGACCCGAGTCCTTTCCGGTCACCGACTTGATGAAGGACAGCCAGCGCTTGCGGTCTGCCTGCTTCTGCCGTTCGAATTCGGCCTCGATATCCGTTTCGCCCTCGGATTCGAGGATGGTGAGGGCCCGATCGATACCGAGAATCGAGTCCGCCAGCGA
>CAZJZA010000057.1:0-9680 GCA_964550355.1 uncultured Halobacteriales archaeon | reverse complement strand
CGTGGGACTTGCCGGCGAAGTACGTCTGCACGCTCGTCCCTTCCTGGGCGTGTTCGACTTTGAGAATCGGTTTCGAGGTCCCCTTGACCGTCTGTTTGTCGGCCTCGACCCCGCCAACATCGTCCAGGTCGATGGGGACGAACGATCCTGAAGAGACCGCGACGTTCAACTCGTGGTCGTCGTCGCTGACCTTGACGCGCGCCTGCTCGTAGCTCGTATCTTGAATAACGCCGCCTTCGACGGCGGGGTGTTTGACCTGGACCTTCTGCTGGTCGAGCATCGCCCCGAAGAGTTTGAACTCGAAAAATTCCGTATCCGGGCCTAAAGAGAGCAGCAGCACGCTTTCGTTCGAAAGCCGGATACTGACGTAATCAGTTACGGAGGCAACAGTCTGGTTCACGTCGTATCGGCCGCTCAGACTCGTGATTTTCGAGAGTGGGAGGGTTCGTTTTCCGTCGTTACTCACGAGAATGATTCGCTTATTCGAGAGGATGATCCGACCCGGGGACCAGTCGGCGTCCTTGAGTCGACGCCCGTCTTTGACCGCCTGGAGAAAGCGGCCTTTCGTGTCCTCGATTTTGTACTCGGATTCACTCATTCCGGGATCCACCCCTCGTTACCTGGCAAAACGACTGGCCGACCCAGAACTCGGGACGCGGGCCAAACCACCGACAGCATTCTGGGTGCTCTGTTCTCGGCATCGCTATTTAACCTTTGGTGGGCCGGATTAGAAGTCAAAGTCCTCGACGGACGGTCCACTTCGTTCGAGTTTCGAGAGCGCCGAGAAGGCGTACTGTCTGACCTCCTCGTTTTCTGTCTCGTCGACGACTCTTTCGAGTTTCTCTCTGGCCCGTTCGTCGCCGACTTTCCCGAGTGTAAACGCGGCCATACCGACAGCGTCCGTCGAGGCAGAGGAGTCGACGACGTCGAGAAGGGCCGTTTCGACACGGCGACCGCCGATTTCCGAGAGGCTGGTCGCCGCGAACTGCTGGATGAGTTGGTCTTCGTCACCGAGCACGTCGATCAGGGTGTCGATCGCCCGTGATTCGCTTTTCTCGCCAGCGACTCGACCGAGCATCCATACCGCGTTCCGGCGCTGGTGGAGTTGGGTTCCTTCCTCGACGATTTCGGCTAACGAGTCGACGATGCTTCGATCGTCACTCGCGCTCATTCGATCGACGACCGTTTGTCGGAGTTCGTCGCTTTTCGAGGAATCGACGTTCGAGAGAATCTCGATGAGAGAGAAAACCGCAGCCCGTCTGACCAGGTCGCTTTGGTCCCCGAGCATGTCGACCAGAGTATCGATCGGTTTCGTATTGCCGAATCGACCAAGCGAGGCCGCAACCGAGCGTCGCATGGCCTCGTTTTCGTCGTCCGCGATCGAGAGCAACCCATCAAGTGCCGCGTTATTCCCGAGATAGCCCAGGGCGTCGGCGATTTCACGGCGCACCGGGAGCGGTTCGCCATGGAGATGATCGACAAGCATTCCCGCGGCGCTCGGGTCTCCGATTCGTCCGAGTGCTCGGGCGATCCGAGCCCGAACGGGAGGGTCCGGATCCGTAAGGGCTTCCATCAGCGGTCCCACAGCGTTTTCGTTTTCCAGACGGCCCAGTACGTTCGCAGCCGCCATTCGAAGTTCCGGAGCGTCTGCCGAGAGGTCCTCGACAAAGCTCTCGGCTTTGGCCCAGTCGGCCGCGTCGGCCGGAATGTCCCGTCCGAGCGCTGCGAGCAGCCCGTTGACGGCGTCGAGTGCGGTCAGCGCGTCGATGGCCGCAGCCCGGACGGCTTCGTTTTCGTCCGTCTGGACGACCGCGATGAGCGTATCGATCCCGTCCTCGCCAGTGTGGTCGATGTTTCCCAAAATCTCGGCGGCCCGTTCTCGCACCGTGGGGTTGTCACTCTCTTCGAGAACCTCGATGAGCTTTGGAACGTCCTCCTCGCGTTCGAGACCGAAGAGTGATGGCACTATCGGGTTTTAGCACGCGGGGAAGTATAAGTAATACCCATACAGCCACGCCCGGCAAACCCACTTCACCTATCCGCTATTCTTCTCCTCTCCCTGACTGATCGAGCCACGGCAATTACCGAAGAGTAACTGCCGACTCGGTTTCGATTTGCTCGGGGATCCGAACTCGAACAGTCTCGGTCGCCCCCGACTCGAGTGAAATACGAACCATCAGTCGATCATCGGGAGATAACGACGGCGTCTCGATGACGATCGCGAATCTGTCGGAAGATCTAGTTAACGTCGGAGCCGTGTTCTTCGAATCGACGAGCGGATCGATGGCGTAACGCTCCCCTTCAACTGGCCCATCGGGACCGTAAACGAGCGTATCGTGGCCCACGGACGTCTCGAGTTGGACTGTCGCCTCGTCTAGATCGACGGCCGTCGTGGCGTCGAGGGCGACGACGACTCGAGTTCGGTTCAAAACTGAAGGAGTGGTTGTTTGATCCACCCGCCCGGTGACGGCGGCAACGCGGATTGGAGACTCGGCCTCTGCGCCCACCGTATCCCCCGTTGCGCCCGCCTGGGATTGCAGTATCCCCGTCACGTTGAACAGCACACCAGCGGTCGTCGCGGCGACTATCAGGACTGCAATAAGAATGACGATGGTCCCTGCACCGATCTGCCCTCGGCTCCGGAATTGCCCGGAGGGTCTTCGATTACTCCAGCAGGTTTTTTTCATCTTCACAAATTTTTTAAGATTTCGTTGGGCACTATGATAGCACCTTGGACGTCTGAGGAATCTGTTTGAATTGTGGCCCTTGATTGCCTTTGATCAAATCGTTAACCTCCCCAATTCTTTTTTTTAACGAAATTGCCGGTTTTAAAATTTTTAGCGCCAATGAGATGTTTGATTGCCATTCGTTTAGTTATTTGCCGATAAATAAAATTAATATTAGTTAGTTAATTATAAATAAAATTGATATTTATTTGAATTTCGAAGTCAAATAATTTATACAATCTATAGATTCACTGTATCTTTATCTTCGAGAGATTCAGGAACCGTTAAAGTATATGTGGTTGTTGCCCCCGATTGGGTGACAATGGTCAGATCCACCGTCGCACCCGCCCGGATGGCTTTATCAATCTGTTCCGGATCCATGTCGATTGCTAAACGGTCCTCAGTATCGACTAAGACAGGTGGACCGCCCAACTCAGCATCTATTTTGGAAATGTTAAACGTACTAGCACTTGCACCCTTAGTGGTACCAGTTAATATCTCAGATGTTGTACCACTCCATTGTATCGTAGCCTTTGAAAGGTTGATGTTATCAGACCCTGGTGCCTTCTTAACTGTCAAGTTCACTTCAGTTATTGCGTTATTACCAACTGCCCCCGAAGCGTAGACTACCTGTGCGGAATCGGAGACCTGAGACGCACTCTGTTCACCCGTGGATTCAGCTTGAGTTTGCAGGAAGCCAGCGGTATTAATCAACACCCCTGCAGCGATAGCTGCCACTAACACCATCGCGATGAACACGATCAGGGTACCGATCCCGACCTGACCATGCTCTCCCGACGACGGGAGGCGTTTCTTCACCGATCCGAGTGTGTTTCGTATCATGTTTCTCGTCGCAAGCACCGGTTTTGGTGCCTGCCTACTTCCCGTGTTTGAGAAGCCCCTATATGAAAGTATGGGGCCTGTTATCTAAACCGATAATAAACATATCCACTCGGTTTAAGCACTCTCCGTTTCGAGCCCCTTGTAGAGCCACCCGTGAAATTTGTCAATAAGGATCAGCGCGGTTCGATCGACTGGTTCGTCTTGACAGTCGATTTACTGGCCCTCTTCTCTCTTCCCCTCCTACTTGGGATCGTTCAGTTTTTCGCCCCTGAAGGTGTTCTCTCGCTTCTGACCTACAGTTCCGAGGACGCGACTTTTCACGGCCTTTTCGGGCACTGGTCAGTGCATTACTCCGCTTCGCACCTGCTCGAAAACGTCAAAGGATACGTCCTCCTCGTCTGGATGGGCTACCTATTGGCCTGGAGTATTGAGGAACGTCGTTGGTTCCGATTGTCGATACTGACGATCCTCGTCGTCGTCCCTCCAATCTCGATTTTGCTCAGCTCACTGGCGTTCGAAGTAATCGAACCAGGACTGACCTACACCTCTCGCGGAGCCTCCGCCATCGTTGCCGCACTGCTGGGACTCCTGTACGTGCTCTATCTGGGCTTTCTCCATCGGATATACGACACGCGGGCGGCGATTTCCGTCGGTGGGACGACGCTCATCCTCGTTTTACTAGGACTCCTCCTGTCTGTCGGATCACCCTCACCCACGGTAGTCGGGATAATTCTCGCGAGCGCGGGGGCAATTCTCCTCCTCGATGTGGGGGCCAGACTACTGAAGACGCGGCTCCCGGCAGTTCGATGGCGGTACATCGTGGCCACAACCGTCGTCTGGTACGGCGTTACGGCAGTCCTCCTCGTCATCTTCGTCGGACTGTTTCCGGCCGATCCCTTCGACGGGAAGACGATCACGAACGTGTTCTCCCACGCGGCGGGATTCGGGCTCGGTGCGATCATCGCTGTCTGGGGGCATCGCTACTGGACGGACGATTCTTGGTTGTGAGAATCCCTGCCCAATAGTTTAAAGGGAGGACTCCGAGTACCAGCGTACACCCACTCCCAACGAGGCCATTATGACAGCCAACCCCCGGGAATACGACCCAGAAGAACGCAGACAAACCGCTCGCGAGAAAACCCGCGACAGAGACCAGGACATCGAGGAATTGAGACGGGACCTCGCAGCCGAGGCCGAAGAAACTGAGGGGTTTCCCAAAGCCCAGCTGAAAGAACTCATCCTGCTTCAAAGTGGAACGGATCCAGCCGATCTGGAGCGGCCGTACCTCGATACAGTTCCCGATCAATACGCTTCCCGGATCACGCTTTTCGAATGGCTCCAGTTCGCCCTCGAACGGGTGGGTTCACAAAAAACCCTCGATGCGCTTGAATACTACGTGAATATCGGCTGGCTGAGCAAATCGGCCGCGTCAGATCTCCGAGATCACGTTCGGGTTTTTCAAGATGCAACGGGGGAAGAGGGAAAACGGACCTTCGAAACGGCGGACCACCTCGTGAGCCTCGTCTATATCGCTCGGTTGGCCTCGATGGCCTGACCGGCGACGATGGCCAAAGACCGGCGGCGGTGGCCTGTTGGGAAGACTTTTATATCGGGGACCGTCAATACGCGAATAACGCGGGTTCTTCCGGTCGATACCCGCCGCGGCTTGGTCTGTGTTCTTTCCACGTAATACATGGACCGGGCGTCGAACCGTCGATCGGGACCCTGTAACTGATGCTATGACCGAACACCGAACCCGTACTATTCGACTATGAGTGCTGTAGACCGGCAACTCGAAGACCTCCACGAGACGATCACCGACTCGGTGCCGTCGGATATCTCGGTCACCGATGTAAAATACGAAGGTCCGGAACTCGTCGTGTACACCCGAGACCCCAAACGGTTCGCCCGAAACGGGGACCTCATCCGGGATCTGGCCAGCAAACTCCGAAAGCGGATCACCGTGCGACCCGACCCTGCGGTTCTCTCCCGCCCCGAACAGGCGAGAGAGGCCATTTTGGCCGTGATCCCCGACGATGCCGGGGTTACGGATCTCGATTTTCACAAGGACACGGGGGAAGTCGTCATCGAGGCCGCAAAACCCGGGCTAGTGATCGGCCGGCACGGGAGCACGCTTCGGGAGATCGCCCAGGAATCGGGGTGGACACCGGAAGTCGTCCGTACGCCTCCCATCGAATCCTCGACGGTCTCGAACGTCCGGAACTTTCTCAAACAGGAGCGGGAGGACCGTCGCGACATTCTCGAACGGGTCGGACGACAAATCCATCGCGAGAAAATGTCCGACGACGAGTGGGTGCGGATCACCACCCTCGGGTGTTCCCGGGAAGTCGGTCGGGCCGCGTTCATCCTCTCCACCCCGGAAACCCGGATCCTGGTCGACGCCGGGGACAAACCCGGTTCGGACGAGGTGCCCTACCTCCAGGTACCCGAGGCACTCGGTGCCGGGCCGACGAACATCGACGCTGTCGTCCTGACACACGCCCACCTCGACCACTCTGCACTCGTTCCCCTCCTCTTCAAATACGGCTACGACGGCCCGATCTATACCACCGAACCGAGCAGGGATCTGATGGGCCTTTTGACCCTGGACTACCTCGATGTCGCCGCAAAAGAGGGTCGAACGCCACCGTACGAGTCAGAAATGGTCAGGGAGGCGATCAAACACACGATCCCACTCGAGTACGGGGACGTGACCGACATCGCCCCGGACATCAAGTTGACCCTTCACAACGCCGGCCATATCCTGGGATCGTCGGTCGCCCATTTCCACATCGGTGACGGGCTCTACAACGTCGCCTTTTCGGGCGATATCCACTACGAAGACACGCGCCTGTTCAATGGGGCCGTCAACGACTTCCCACGCGTCGAGACCCTCGTCATGGAATCCACGTATGGAGGTCGAAACGATTATCAAACCGACCAGGCCGACGCTGAAGACAATCTCAAACGGATCATCAACGAGACGATCGAGCAGGGCGGAAAGGTGCTCATTCCTGCCTTCGCTGTCGGCCGATCCCAGGAGATCATGCTCGTCCTCGAGGAAGCGATGCGATCCGGCGACATTCCGGAAGTCCCCATTCACTTAGACGGGATGATCTGGGAGGCCACGGCCATTCATACGACCTATCCGGAGTACCTTCGGGATGACCTCCGGGACCGGATCTTCCACGACGACGCGAACCCGTTTCTCGCAGAGCAGTTCAATCAAGTCGACCGCGGCGAAGACGAACGACGGGAGATCACCAATGGTGACCCGGCGATTGTCCTCTCGACCTCCGGGATGGTCACCGGTGGTCCGATCATGTCCTGGCTCGAACACCTGGGACCGGACCCGGACTCGACGATGGTCTTCGTCGGTTACCAGGCCCAGGGGACACTGGGTCGACGGATCCAAAGCGGCTGGGACGAAGTGCCACTCTCCAAAGGCGGGGGACGGAGCGAGCGAGTGAACCTCGACATCGACGTCGAGACTGTCGATGGATTCTCCGGACACTCCGATCGACAGGGCCTGGAGGACTTCGTGAAAACGATGAACCCGCGCCCGGAGAAGATCCTCTGTGTCCACGGTGACGAACGCTCGACACAGGAGTTGTCTTCGGCTTTGTACCACAAATACGACATCCGGACTTTCGCGCCGAAGAACCTCGAGACCTTCCGGTTCGTGTAACTAGTCGCTCGCGTCTGCCGGATCGACCACTTCTCTGCGTTCTTCGTCGATACCGACCCGATCACAGAGATCTGCGAGCGGGCACGCGTCTAGATCGTCCAGACACACGGGTTCCCGAGCGGTGCAGTACTCCCGCCCGAATTGGATGCTCGTCGTGTGACCGTAGCCGCATTTCTCGGCTGGGACCGCCGATTCAAGCACGGCCCTGACGGCCTCGTGGTCGGCGTCGGGTGAAGCGATCCCGAGACGTCGGTAGATCCTGTGTACGTGGGTATCCACGGGAAAGACGCCATCCCGTCCACCAGCAAAGAGGAGGACGCAATCGGCGGTTTTCGGACCGACGCCGTTGAGTTTCAAAAGCGTATCACGAACCTCGACGGCGTCCTCCTCGCGAACGTATCGATCGAACCCGTCCGCGCTCCCGTAGGCTTCGAGGACGTGTTCTGCAGTCCGCTTTATGACGGCGGATTTCTGGTTGTATAGCCCGGCCGGTTCGATCACCGTCGCAATATCCTCCCGGTCGGCAGTTGCGAGTGACTCGGCGAGGTCTGAGTCCCCGAAGCGATCAATCAGGGCGTCGTGGGCCGGCTGGCTGGCCTGGTCGCTCGTGTTCTGCGAGAGAATCGTCCGCACCAGGGATTCGAACGCATGTTGCCCGCCATACGACGTCTGCCAGTACAACTCCCCGAGCCGGTCCACGACTTCCTCCGCTCGGGTGGCTGGCTCGCCTGCGTCTGGGATGGGTACCTCGGATTCCTCGACGGGTTCCCCACCGGCGATGTTGTGAGCCGGTTCGCCCGTATCGGTCATAGCATTCGATCCGGGCGGCTCGGGTTCAAACGTGACGGTTGCCCACGACCTGACCCGGTTTTCTCACTTCCCGTTCATTCGGCTTCGAGAATCGCGGTGGGATACGTTCGGCTGTATGGTTCACGGAAAGACTCAGTCGATCGTGAGGCGCAAAGAGAGACCGGTCCCGTCGGCCAATTCGGCGACGAAATTCCGGTCCAGATCCGCGGCTGCAGCGTCTGCCTCGACCATGATCGTCCGGTCGTCCACGTACTCACTCGTCCGCCCCACCAGACTAACCTCGTTCTCGAAGGTGAGCCGGGAGTCACCACGCCCGGTGATCTTCACCGTCTGCCCCGCGGCTTCGAATGTCGCCGTGATCGTGGCCGTTTCGTCCTGGGCCGCCTCGACGAACGCCGCGTCGAAATCCGCAGGGGCACGGTCAGCCTCAATTGCGAGAATGCAATCGCCGGCTTCCGTGAGAAAATCCTCCGTGGTTACTTCGAACGTGCTCGAATGCTCGGCAAGGACGTTCTCGTGGCCCGTCGCCGTCACTCGCTCTTCGAGAGTCATTACACGATCGTATCAGGGGCCGACGTTTCAGTGATGGCATTCGAGCCGGGAAGTTTCAGTAATGTCATCCGAGCCAGGAATCGACATCCAATAGAACTCTCGGGCTCGCCGGTTTCAAGAATCGCCGTGATCACTTTCGAAAGGGAGCGAGAATCAAATTTCGTGAGCGAGCGGTGCTTTCTCGGCGGCGACGGTAATGGTAATCCCGCCACACGAACATTCGTAGGCATGGCGGAGGCCCTCCGGGGTCTGCATGGATAACTTCCGATCGTCGGGCCCCAGATCGTCGCCACAGCGGGTGCAGGTCAGCGCGAGGTCAGGGAGCATACTCTTTCAATCGACTGCTGGCCTCCTCAATGCCATCCTGGCGTGGAGTGAAAGTGAAAGTGGTCCAGGCCACAGCGAAACACTTAATCACAGCCGTTGGGTATACCGAAGTACCAGAAGGTCACGAGTGTTCGCGCACAGCCCGACAACCGAACAAAGGTTCTCACAAGCTGGTTACGGACCGACGAGCCGTCGCCATGCGAACGTCGTGACAGTATGGAATCGAGGGCCAACCAATGGCAGAACAAGTTGAAATCACGGTATCGACGGTGGAAGAACTCATCACGGAAGAAGAGCTTCAAGAAAAATCAAAAGGTCAGCTCATCAAGAAAGCCGGCCAGTTCCGGGACCGACGAAACGAACTCAATCAGCTCGCGAGTTCCCGGGCCTCAAAGCGAGACGAACTCAACGCGAAGACCCGGGAGAAAGTCGACAGCGCCCAGGAACACCGCGAGACCCGCGATACGCTGAACGACCGGGTCCAGGAGCACAAGTCGGTTCGAAACGAGCTGAACGCGAAGGCAAACGACCTCTTCGAAAAGGTCGAGAACATGAAGGCGGACCTCGAACTTGGCGAGGGCAAGGATCTCGAACAGCTCAAATCCGAGATCGAGGACCTCGAGTTCAAACAGCAGACGGAGGTTCTCTCGACCGAGGACGAGAGAGAACTCATCGAGGAGATCGAGGAAAAACGCGACGAATACCAGGAACGGAAGGCAAAAATCGACCAGAAC
>CAZJZA010000056.1:0-9818 GCA_964550355.1 uncultured Halobacteriales archaeon | reverse complement strand
GGCTGCCGGTCGACTGGTGGTAACCGGTCGAATCGACGATCTGATCGTGACTGGTGGGGAGAACGTCTCGCCTCGGGAGGTCGAAGCCGCGATTCGGGCCGAAGCGTCGATTTCAGCAGTTGCCGTCCTCGGTCTGCCGGACGAGGAGTGGGGAGAACGAGTCACAGCGGCGATCGTTCCCGATCGAAACGCGAATGCCGAGCAATTTTCATCGGCCGCAATTCGAAACCGGCTGCGCGGTCGACTGGCCGATTACAAAGTCCCAAAAACCATCACGTTCCTCGAATCGCTCCCCCGGACTCCATCGGGGACTGTCGATCGGGAAGCACTTCGGGAGCGGCTCGGAAACGTCACCAAGGACTGACACTCATCTGTTGGGACTCTCACCAAGCAGTGCGCTCGCTTTCGAGCCCACCGCAAACAATGAAACTTTAAACGCGTTCGCCGGGAGTGTTATCCAATGAGCGGGGAATCCATAGAGGCCGGCCTCTCCGAGGACGAGCGGGACGCCCTCGAACTCGTCCGCGAGAAGGGAGCCATTCACCAATCCGAATTCTGGAAAGAACTCGACGTGTCTTCGCGCAAGGGGAGCCGATTGGCGACCTCACTCGAGGAAGCCGGACTCATCGAGCGCGAGGAGACCGTCCACGGAGGAAACAAGACCTACCGCCTCGAACCCGTGGTAATCGAAGCGGACCTCGACTTCTCACTGTTGATGGCCGGGGACATGCTCTCGCCCTTCGTCGGCGAGGAGAACATCAATCCCGAGGCCGACCGCTTTTCCCAGTGGATTATGAACCTCGTGTACGAGGAGTGAAGACGGGACAAAAAGCACACTAGACGGGACAATAATCACGATAGACGGGACAAAAAACACGTTACGTTATTCGAGTGCGCTCCCGGCCCGAATAATCTCCTTCTCGCCGAATGCCGGTCCGACCAACTGAAATCCCACGGGGAGCTCCTCGTTTTTGCCAACAGGGACCGAAATCGCAGGCAGATTTGCCAGGTTCACCGGAACGGTATTCGCATCGATGAGGTACATCTGGAGCGGGTCCTCCAAACTCTCGCCGAGTTTCGGTGGGAGAACCGGCATGGTGGGCGTGGCGAGCACGTCCGCCTCCTCGAAGGCCGCATCGAAGTCCTGTTTGACCCACGCGCGGGCCTCCTGGGCCTGTTTGTAGTACTTATCGTGATACCCCTCCGAAAGCGCGAAGGTCCCGAGGAGAATGCGTCTAATGACTTCTTCCCCGAATCCCTCGGATCTGGACGCGGCGAAGGACTCGTTCCAGTCTCCATCAAATCCACCCGACGTTCCAACGCGCACGCCATCGAATCGAGCCAGGTTCGAGGAGGCTTCGGACATCGCAATGACGTAGTAAGCGGCGACGGCGTACTCGACCGAGGGCAGTTCGACCTCGATCGTCTCAGCACCTTGTGCTTTGAGTTTCGAGAGACCCGCCTCGAAGCGTTCTCGAACTGGCTCTTCGCTGCCCGAGAGAAGTTCGGTCGGGACCCCAATCGTCATTCCGTCCACGTCACCGTCGGCTGCCACAGCGTAGTCACTGTCTGCCCCCTCCTCCCGGGTCGTCCCGTCCCGCTCGTCCGGCCCGGCGATGACCGAGAGGAGTTCTGCGGCCTCGCGAACCGTCGGCGCAATCGGGCCGATTTGCTCGAGACTGTTGGCGTACGCGACCAGTCCATATCGTGAGACGAGCCCGTACGTCGGCTTGATCCCAACCGTGCCAGTAAACGCGGCTGGGCAGCGAATCGAGCCGCCGGTGTCACTGCCCAGCGCCACGTCTGCCTCGCCGCTTTTCACTGCTGCTGCGCTGCCACCGGAGGACCCACCCGGAACGCGTCCTTCGTCGATCGGATTGCGCGTCGGGCCGAACGCCGACGTCTCGGTGGTCGTCCCCATCCCGAACTCGTCCATGTTCGTCTTGCCCACGATGGTCGCGCCAGCGGCTTTCAGTCGGGAGACAACGGTCGCGTCGTACGGCGGAACGTAATCATCGAGCATCTCGGAACCGCAGGTCGTCCGGACTCCCTCGGTGCTGATGTTGTCCTTCACGGCGACGGTCGTCCCGGCTAGTGGGCCCTCGGGCTCGCCCTCGATTTCCGTCCGGGTGATGAACGCATTGAGACTCATGAAACGCGGGGACCCTTGAAGCGGCCCGACTCGCTCTCGGTGGCATTTTGGAGGGCCTCGTCCTGGGAGAGTGAGTCCTGAACCTCGTCTTTTCGCATCACGTTGATTAGTTCGGGTTCGGACTCTACGTCCGGCACCTCCTCTAAGGTGTCGAAGTACTCGAGAATCTCCCGGAATTGAGCGGTAAACCGACTGACTTCCGAATCGTCCAACTCGACCCGGGCGAGAGCCGCCGCCCGCTCGACCTCAGCTGTGTCGACCGGCTCATTTGACATACGACTCGGAACGAGCGGTCGTTCGGTAAGGGTTTCGATACCCGGTAGCCGGTTTTCAGAAGTAACTGGCTAGTCGGGTTTTAGAAATAGCTGGCGAGTTGGTTTTCAGAAATAGCTGGCGAGTCGGTTTTTCACGCGGCGTTTGGCCCCGCCGGCGGCCTGCCGGAAGCTAATATGCCACGGGGTCCGGCGTCCTTCGACGGAGGTCCGGCCGTCTCGAATGGCCTCGACGATTCCCGCTGCCGTTTCGCTCGGAGCGTCGACGGCCGTGATCGCCTGACCCACGAGTTCAGCAATATGGGCGTCCGAGCCAGCGGTCTGTGGCAGGCCGTGTTCCTGGGCGAAGGATCGGGCTTTTCGGTTGGCTCGCCCAGTGAGAAGACGGGAATTGTACACTTCGATGGCGTCAGCAGAACTGAGCATCTCCTGGGAGATGTTCGGGGCCACCCCACTCCGAGATTTCTGGAAGGGGTGTGGGACGACTGCAATCCCGCCAGCGTCGTGAATTTCCGCGAGCGTGTCCTCGAAGGGAAGGCCTGCGGGGATCTTTCGATCGATGCCCAGCGCGAGAACGTGGCCGGCAGCGGACGTGACTTCCATCCCCGGAATCCCGATGAGATCGAACTCCGGCGCGAGGGATGCCGCCCGTTCGCTTTCCTCGAACGAGTCGTGGTCCGTGACCGCGAGTGCGTCGAGCCCCACGGCTGCGGCCTGTTCCAGAAGCAACTCGATGGGGTCCCGACCGTCGTGGGAGCGTTCGGAGTGGGTGTGAAGCTCGACGGAGAGCACGGACACGGGTTTGTTTCCGCCAATCAAAAACGCCTCGGTCGCTACCTGTCCACGATCGTGGACATGACAAACCCTATAATCGCCGGTGATGACCATCGAGATGAATGACTCTGGCCGATCCGGACCGCGAACTGGTCACCGAAACCCTCGATCGCGAGCCGACGAGACCGGAGGCCGCACTCTTCGAAAACCTCTGGAGCGAGCACTGTGCGTACCGGTCTTCCTGGCCACTCTTGGGCGCTTTCGAAAGCGAGGGAGAACAGGTCGTCGTGGGTCCGGGCGACGACGCCGCCGTGGTCGCCCTCGATGAGGAAACCTACGTGGCCTTCGGGATCGAGAGCCACAACCATCCCTCCTACGTGGATCCGTACGACGGGGCGGCCACGGGGGTCGGCGGAATCGTCCGAGACATCATCTCGATGGGAGCCTACCCGATCGGCCTGGCCGATTCGCTTTACGTCGGTGACTTCGATGAGGAACACCCTCGCTATCTCCTCGAGGGCATCGTCGAGGGAATCGGCGATTACGGGAACTCGATTGGGGTCCCGACCGTGGCGGGAAGCACCCGGTTCAATCCAGGCTACGAGGGGAACCCACTCGTGAACGTCGCGTGTGTCGGACTCGCAGACGAAGATCGACTGCTCACGGCCGTGGCGAGCGAGCCGGGGAACAAACTCGTCCTCGTGGGGAACGCCACTGGTCGGGATGGACTCGGTGGGGCAAGTTTCGCAAGCGAGGACCTCGCAGCGGACGCCGAAACCGAGGACCGACCGGCTGTGCAGGTCGGGGACCCCTATACCGAGAAACTCCTTATCGAAGCCAACGAGAAACTCCTCGATGGCAACCTGGTCGAATCCGCCCGCGACCTCGGGGCTGCCGGCCTCGGAGGGGCCTCCTCGGAACTGATCGCAAAAGGGGGGCTCGGAGCCGAAATCGACCTGGAGGCTGTCCATCTCCGCGAGCCGGAAATGAACGCCACCGAGATCCTCCTCGCCGAATCCCAGGAGCGAATGATCTACGAGGTCCAGCCGGAGAACGTCGTGGCCGTCGCGGAAATCGTAGAAAAGTTCGATCTCGAGCTCTCGGTCATCGGCGAGACGACGGATACGGGGCGATACGTCTGCCAGTTCGAAGGTGAGACCGTCGTCGACGTACCAGCCACGTTCGTCGCGGACGGGGCACCAATGAACGATTTGCCGACCATCGATCCGCAACAGCCAGAGCCTGACCTCCCTGACATCGACCTTCGATCGGCGGCCGAGACCGTTCTCCGGAGTCCCAACACGGCGAGTGACGAGTGGGTTTATCGGCAGTACGACCACGAGGTCGGAACGCGGACCGCGATGCGGCCCGGTGACGACGCCGGGATCCTGGCGATTCGCGAATCAGGCCAGGGCCTCGCGCTAACCTCGGGGACCGAGCCGACCTGGACGCAAACAGCTCCTTACGAAGGGGCGTATGCCACTGCCCTCGAAAACGCGACGAACCTCGCGACCAAAGGGGCGACGCCGCTGGCGACAGTTGACTGCGTCAACGCCGGAAACCCCGAGAAACCGGACGTCTACGGCGAGTTCGCCGCGATCGTCGACGGCCTGGCCGACGGCTGTCGGGACCTCGACGTTCCGGTCGTCGGGGGGAATGTCTCGCTTTACAACGACTCGGCCGCCGGGCCGATCCCACCGACGCCGACACTCGCCATGATCGGTACCACACCGGATTACGAGGCACCAACACTCACCAGCAAGGGCGAAGGCGAAATCGTGTTGCTCGGCGAGTTCGACGAGCGATTAGGTGGCTCGGAACTTCTTTCCCAGATCGGCGGCGCTGATCGATTCCCGGAATTGCCCGACGAACCGAGCGCCCGGATCGAAGCGATCACCGCCGTCGCCGGGCTCGACAGTACCCTCGCCGTTCATGACGTAAGCGACGGCGGGCTTCTCGTTACCCTCGCCGAGATGGTTCACCAGGAGGGTGGAATCGACGTGTCGGTTCCAAACGTGTTGGCACTCTTCTCGGAGGCACCGGGACGAGTCGTCGTGGAAACGACTGACCGGGAGGCCCTCGAAGCGGCTGTTGGGGAGGAAATGTCGGTTATCGGCCTCGGAAGAACCTCCGAAGCGGGCGAACTCTCCGTGACGGTCGAAAGCGAGGACGAAACACTCGCTTACGACGCGGATACCCTCAGGGAGTTCAGATCGACGCTCGAATCCCTCGGCTGAGAAGGAGGGCGATTACTTTTCACCCGTCGGATTCGTCATCGCTCCGTACCGAAAAACCACTTCTCGACTGCGCTTTCTCTGGTATCCGACGCCGTAGTATTATCTTTGCGGAACCCTAATGAATAATCATGCTTCGCAAACTGCTCACCACGGTCTGTACGATCGAGGTCCTCGCTCCGGAAGCCCTCATCACCTCCGCCGAGCGACTCGCACTCGACAATCCCGGAGACTGTGACTGGCGGTCTTGGGTGAGGCCCGGTGCTCGTCTCGAAGGTCTGGTCTTTCTTGGGATGATGTGGCGGAGTGACGCGTCGTATTCGTCATTCAAGAAATTCCTCGGACTCATCGGCCTCCTTTCCCTCCTCTACCCACGCACCTACGTGGACTATGGAGGAAAAGTAGCGTATACTAACGAATCGACGCCCGAGTGGAAGCCGTGGGTGTACACGGGGACGCGCCTCGTCGGCCTGCTCTACGTCATCATCTCCCTCAACGAGTTGCGGAGAGAGTTATAATAAGGCATTCAACGAGGCCAAAACGTCCGATCACGAGTTCTCGCAAATGGGCCTGCTTAGAACGCGAGTGGGAGCAGAAAGGCCACGAGCAGCCCGATCGCCAGAACCACAAAGCCGATCGTTACTTCCCGAGTTCCAAATGACTGCATCGGTGCAGTAACGCGTTCGTCTGTCGCTTCCTCGGCTTCGTCGGCTTCCGCTTCGTCCATATGCCCAATCCACGCTCCGATTACTTTGCAGTATCGAAGGGAGATTTGCCATCTGTCGGGCTCTTGTGAGGTAAGTCCGAATTGTCCCTGTGCAAATAGATTTGACAGTACGCTTATGATTCGGGCCACCGATGCGATACGCATGGCAACGTGTCCAACCTGCGAGGCCGAAATCAATCACGTCGAGGCCGAAATGCTCGAATTGAGTCCCTCAGCCGCCGTGGAATCGGAGACCGAGGAGCCATCACAGGCCATCGCGACGGTCTGCCCGGAGTGTAACGCGATTATCGGAATCTGATCGGTTGGTGGCCGCCGAGGTTGCCCTAACCGGTAGCCTATTTACTCGCGGACCAAACATCCGGTATGCGTCTCAGAGCCGGCCAGTACATCATCATCCAGGAGGGCACCCGATGACTCTCACCAAGCGAGTCATCCCTTGCATCGACGTCGACACGGACGAGGAGGGCAATGCGGCGGTTTACACCGGTGTCCAGTTCGAGGACCTCGAATACACCGGCGACCCGGTCGAGATGGCAAAACGCTACAACGAGGCCGGGGCGGACGAGTTCGTCTTCCTCGACATTACGGCCTCAGCAGAGGGCCGGGAGACGATGCTCGATATGGTCAAGAAGGTCGCCGACGAGGTGTTCATTCCGCTCACCGTTGGCGGTGGCATCCGGACCGTCGAGGACATTCGGGAAACCCTCCGGGCCGGCGCGGACAAAGTTTCGATCAACACCGGTGCAATCGACCGACCCGAACTCATTACGGAAGGAGCCAAAGCCTTCGGCAATCAGTGTATTCTCCTCAGCGTGGACGCCCGCCGGCGGTACGACGACGAGGGCGAGCACTACGTCCAGGTGGACGGCGAATCGGTCTGGTTCGAAGCCACGATTCACGGCGGGCGAACCGGAACCGGCCTCGACGTGCTGGAGTGGGTCCGGGAGGCCGAAGAACGGGGTGCTGGAGAGATGTTTATCAACTCGATCGACCGGGACGGCACCAAGAACGGCTACGATTTGCCCCTGATGAACGCCGTCTCCGAGGCCGTTTCGACGCCCGTGATCGCCTCCTCCGGGTGTGGAAGTCCCCAACACATGGACGAGGTGTTCGAGGCAGGCGCGGACGCGGCGCTCGCGGCCTCGATCTTCCACTTCGAGGAGTACACGATCCAGGAGACAAAAGAATACCTCGACGAGCAGGGCATCCCGGTTCGTTTGTGATAAGAGGGAGAAACGGTCGTCCGCCGATTCGGGCGAACTCGGGACCACGGGTCCGATTCGGGCGATTTCAGACCCACTGGGCCGTTCAGACAATCTCAGGCTTATGAGTTCGATGCGGGTGATTTGAGCCCCAAGGGGCCAATTCAGCCGGACTCAGGCCGCCGCGTCGAATGCCTTTTGAAACTCGTTCAACTGCTCTTTGATCTGTCCCGCCGCCCCTTCGAGTGCTTCTAAGGGGTCGGTTCCATCCGCCGTTTTGACCGACAAAACGGGTTCAGTCTGGCCACCTGACTGTTCCGGGTTCATGTCGTAGGTCGCCGCCGAAACCTCCTCGGCCTCGAGCAGCGCCCCCTTGAGCACGTTCATGAACGTGTGATCCTCGCCGGCGATTTCGATGACGAGTTCCGATTCCCCACGCTCGATGACCCGAAGATCCATGTACGCGAGTAAACCAGTGAGTCGTTTGAACGTTTCGACCCGGGCCCGTAATTCTTCCAAGAATGGGCCGTGATTTCATCCCGGGCCGGTGTCGGGCCATCCCTCCCCCGATTGGAATTCCAAAACGGGCACGGGACTCACTCCGGGCCGGAGGGATTTTAGGTAATCGCAAGCCAGGGTTCGGTATGGATCTGCTGACGGTTGGAGCCCGGGTCGCCGTTCTCCTCGCCGCGCTGTCTGCGGCAGGGCTGGTGTATGCAATGGGACCGGCTGTAGACGACCTCATTGTGCGGCTCAGATCGCGGCTCCTCTTTGGGCTCCCGGTTGGAACCCTCCTCTCGGTCTCGCTCGTTGCCGGCTTTTTCCTGTTCGTCCAGGGAGACTGGGGGCACGACACGATCCTCACTCTTCCCTTCACGTCCTGGTCATTTCACTATCCCCTGGGGATGGTAACCGCCCCTGTGGCCCATCAGAGCCTCGGCCATCTCGTCGGCAATATAACGGGATTTCTCGTGTTCGCCTCGATAGGGGAGTACGCGTTCTCCCATTTCCCAACCGAGCGCGGGGCTTCAGCCTTCGGTTCGGTCCGGACGAACCCGTACGCCCGGGCGTTCCTGCTCGTTCCAGCCGTCGTCCTGGGTGTGGCCTTTCTCACGAGTCTCTTCGCCTGGGGCCCGATTATCGGATTCTCGGGCGTGGTGTTCGCCGCAGTCGGTTTCGCACTCGTCAATTACCCACTCCTCTCTGTCGTTGGCCTCATCGCCCGGGAGTTTTTCGACACCCTGTTCTGGACGCTCCGGGATCCGATCCTCACTGGCTCTGCCGGCACCTCGTACGGCAGTCCCTGGTGGGCCGACGTAGCGATCCAGACCCATTTACTGGGGTTGCTGCTCGGTGTGGGACTCGGCCTCGCCATGCGGACTGGACGCCCTGATTTGAGCCGCCTCGACCCCTGGCGACTGTTCCCGGCGAGCCTCCTCGTCGGAAGTTCCCTGTCGCTGTGGGCGGTCTGGTGGTATGCCGGGCCGGGCTCCTATCAACTCTTCCGCGGACCCGGTGTCGTGCTCGTCTTCGGGGTCGCCCTCTTGATCACTATCGCCGGTAGTCTCCACGAGTCACCAGTCACCGGTTTGAGTGCCCGACAGGTGTCACTCGGGCTCGTCGTGCTTCCAATCGTGCTCATGGGCGCGGTCGCGGTGCCGGTGAACCTGACCGCGTCGGGGGCGGATCTCACGGTTCCGGGTCAGTCCGTCACCGTGGAGGGATACGAAATCGGCTACGGGAAGGAAATCCCCGATCCACGATTCGACCCGGTGAACGTCTCACAACTCGATCCACCGGACCCACCGATAGCCAGCGGCGTCATCGTTTCGAACCCCGATCGGTCCCTCTGGACGGAGGCCATTTCGAGTGGTCGGCTCGAAAACGCTGGCCGATCCTCCATAACGGTCGGTGGTGTGGGTTGGCGAGAAACCATCATCGTCGACCGAACGGGATGGCGGGCTGCCGGAGGTGGATCAGCCTTCGCCATCGCCGCTGAGACACCGGATGGATCCGTTACTCCCCTTCACGAGAGCGAACCGGCAACCGCCAACACAGTCGTTGCCGGTCACCGATTGTCGATTGCTCCGGCGAATGGGACCTTCCTGATCGAGGCCACCGCGGCAAACGAGACGAGTATCGACTCGCTTCCGGATCAGGTACCCGTTCCATCGCCGTCCGAAAAGACGACACTCGGCGATCTCACAATTTTGAACAACGACTCGGTCATCTGGGTCGAACAGCGCGACACGCGGGTACCGGTCTTCGAGGCCGAAAACAGAAACTGATGAGCAAAGCGGATCAGACATTCAAGGCCGAAAACAGAAACTGAGGGATCAGGCGGGCCAGACCTTCGAGGCCGAAAACGGGAACTGATGGACAAATCGACTCAGACGTCCCAGACGACCCGATAGAGTTCGGCCTGGATCGCGTGGCTTTCCGCCTCGTGATGCCGGA
>CAZJZA010000055.1:7145-9827 GCA_964550355.1 uncultured Halobacteriales archaeon | reverse complement strand
GTCGAGGGTGAGGACACCACCGGCGAGAGCATCGCCAACCAGGACGACGACTGGATGTGGGAAGGAATCAAGGCGGTGGGCAATCGCTACCTGCCGACTCGTGACGTGGAATTCCCCAACGAGCCGGTTCGGGAGTACATGTCGAGTAACATCGTGACGGTCAACGGGAGCCGGACCGCCCGGGAGGTCGCCGGCCTCCTCCTCGATAACGACATCGAACAGGTCCCGCTCCAGCGCGGGGACGAACTGAGCGGCATCGTCCGGGACGTGGACCTCCTCGCGGGCCTATGAAGGAACTGGCCGAGTTGGCAAAGCGCCGTGGCTATTTCTTCCAGACCGGATCTACCTATGGCGGCGTCTCGGGGTTTTACACCTACGGCCCGCACGGCGCAACGCTCAAGGCGACCGTGGAGTCCGCCTGGCGCGAGCGCTGGGCGACCCGCGAGGGTCACGACGAGATCGATGCCCCCACGATCATGCCCGAGGCCGTTTTCGAGGCTTCCGGTCACCTCGATGGCTTCGACGACCTGCTGGTCGAATGTCCTAACTGCGAGCAGAGCCACCGGGCCGACCACCTCATCGAGGGACAGACCGACATCACCGAAGCCGAGGGGTTCTCGGCCGCGGAGATCGAGGGATTGCTGGCCGAACACGGAATCACGTGTCCGAGTTGTGGAGCCCCGCTCGCCGAGGAACCCGTCGAAGAGTTCAATCTAATGTTCGAGACGGCAATCGGCCCCGGGTCGACGGACCGGGGGTACCTGCGGCCGGAAACCGCCCAGGGAATCTTTGTCGACTTCCCCCGCCTGCGCGAGTACGCCCGGGGCGAGTTACCCTTCGGCGTCGCCCAGATCGGGCGGGCCTACCGCAACGAGATCAGCCCGCGAAACGCCATCGTCCGGACGAGAGAGTTCAGCCAGGCCGAACTCGAACTCTTCTTCGATCCCGAGACGGACGAACCGGACCTGGAACCAGTCGCCGATGTCGAGGCACCCCTTCTCAGTGGGGAAGCACAGCAGGCCGGCGGCGAGCCGTCCTTCCAGTCAATCGGCGAGGCCGTCGAATCGGGCCCGATCGCGGATGCCTGGGTCGGGTATTACGTCGGGATCGCCACGGAGTGGTACGAGCGAATCGGGGTCGACCTCGACCGGCTCCGGTTCAGACAGCATCAACCGGCAGAGCGGGCCCACTACGCAAGAGACTGCTGGGATGCCGAGGCCGACGTGAGCGGTCCAGGCGAGGACCCCGAGTGGATCGAACTCGCCGGGATTGCCAACCGGGGAACCTACGACCTCAGTCACCACGAGACCCACACCGACGAGCGCTACCGGGTCTTCGTGGAGTACGACGAACCACGGACCACAGAGCGGGCCAGCGTCGACCCGGACATGGCCGCACTCGGCCCCGAGTTCGGTTCCCGGGCCGCCGACATCGCCGTGGCCGTGGAGGAACTGGCCGAGGAGGATCGGTCCGCGTTCGAGGGCGAGACCGTGGCCGTCGAACTCGAAGAGGAGACCGTCGAGATCCCGGTCGAACAGACCGGCTTCGCTGTCGAGGAAGTCACGGAACGCGGTGAGCACATCACCCCACATGTGATCGAACCGTCGATGGGGATCGACCGGGCCGTCTACACGGTCCTCGTCCACGCATACGACGAGGACGAGATCGATGGCGAGGAACGTACCGTGCTTCGCCTACCGCCCGAAATGGCCCCCACGCTCGTGGGCGTCTTCCCGTTGATGGACAAGGACGGCCTGGGCGGAAGAGCCCAAGACCTGGCCGCAGAGTTGCGAGCGGCGGGCCTTTCGGTCACCTACGACGATTCGGGCGCGATCGGTCGGCGCTACCGTCGCCAGGACGAGATCGGGACGCCGTACTGCATCACCGTCGACTACGAGAGTTTGGAGACGGAGACGGTCACCGTTCGGGACCGGGATACGACCGACCAGGTGCGAGTTGACATCGACGACCTGGACGAAACCCTCGCCGCGCTCCGGGACGGCGAAATCAGCTTCGATCAGCTGTGAGCGAACCGGGCCGTCGACCCGTAATCGATCCGGATCGTCGATCTGTGATCGAACCGGGGCGTCGGCTAGTGCACGCGAGCGGGAGTTTGGTGGCCCTGCTCTACGTGGTGGACGTACTCACCTGGCCGCAGGTAAAGGGACTCGTGCTGCTGGCGATGGCCATCGCCACCGTTCTCCAAGGCCTCAGACTCTCCGGTCGCCTCGACTGGTGGGTCTATCGCCGCTTCACCCGGGACTACGAGACCGACTGGCCGGCCGGTTACGCGCTCGCATTGGTGGGCGCGACGGTCACGGTGCTGGTTTTCGACCCGATCGTCGCCGTACCCGCCCTGCTCATGCTGACCATCGCCGACCCGATCAGTGGGATCCTCTCGAGCGGGAGCCTGGAAGTCAAACAGGGCTACGTGTTGCTCGCCACCTTCGGTATCAGTCTGGGCATCGCCGGTCTGCTTCTGGTCCCGCCCGGGCCGGCGATACTGGGGGCCACCGCAGCCACCGTGGCCGACGGAATCAAGCCGACGATCGCCGGGTACGTCATCGACGACAATCTCACGATTCCGATCGGTGCCGCAGCGGCAATGCAGGTCGGCTTTCTCCTCATCTGAGTCAACCGGCTTTCTCCTCCTCTGAGTCAACCGGCTTTCTCCTCCTCTGA
>CAZJZA010000055.1:0-6891 GCA_964550355.1 uncultured Halobacteriales archaeon | reverse complement strand
ATCGGTTTTCTCCTCCTCTGAGTCAATCGGTTTTCTCCTCCTCTGAGTCAATCGGTTTTCTCCTCCTCTGAGTCAATCGGCTTTCTCCTCCTCTGAGTCAACCGGCTTTCTCCTCCTCTGAGTCAACCGGCTTTCTCCTCCTCTGAGTCAACCGGACACGAACCCTTAACCGCCAGAACGAACAAGTTGTCGAGGAATGGCGGAAGGCGCGGCAGAAACCGTGGACCACCCGCTCATCGAACCCGGGGCCATCGAGGCCCGACCGTACCAGACCAATCTGGTCGAAGGTGCCAGATCGGCTCACACGCTGGTCTCGCTTCCCACGGGACTCGGAAAGACAGCGGTAAGTCTGCGGGTGACCGCTTCCCGGCTTGCCGAGAAGCCCGACGCAAAAGTCGTCCTTCTGGCCCCGACCAAACCCCTCGTCGAACAGCACGCGGGATTCTACCGCGGGGCGCTTTCGATTCCCGACGAGCAGGTAGTGGTGTTCACGGGCGAGACTCCGCCGGCGGATCGGGCCGCGCTCTTCGAGGACGCCCGCGTGATCGTCGCCACCCCACAAGTGATCGAAAACGACCTGCTGGGCAATCGCATCGACCTCGCGAACGTCGTCCACCTGACCTTCGACGAGTGTCACCGGGCGACCGGCAATTACCCGTATGCCTACATCGCAGAGCGCTATCACGAGGCGGCCAACGACCCGCTGGTGACCGGGATGAGCGCCTCGCCGGGCGACGACGAAGAGGCGATCAGGACGGTAATGGCAAACCTTGGGTTGGAACGGGTCGCGGTCAAGACGGAATCGGACCCGGACGTCGCCGAATACACCCACGACACCGACATCGAATGGATCACGGTCGAACTCCCCGAGGAGGTCCTCGAGATTCGGGATCGCCTCCAGGGCGTCCTCTCCGACCGGCTCGAAACCCTGGCCGAGTTGGGGGTGACGAACTCGACGGACCCACAGATCTCCCAGCGAGACCTCCACGAGATCCGCGCGAAACTCCAGCGGTTGATCGACCGGGACGACTCGACCGGCTATGAGGGGATGTCCGTCCACGCGGAGATCATGAAGGCAAAGCGGGCGGTCGAGCTGGTCGAAACCCAGAGCGTGGATGCCCTCGAACGGTACTTCGAGCGCCAGCGAAACGCCGCTCGCTCCTCCGGGGCCTCGAAGGCAAGCCAGCGCTTTGTCTCGGATCCCGAGATCCGCCGGGCGATGGAACAGGCCCGGAGCTTCGACGACCTCCACCCGAAGTTCCGGCGGGTGCGGATACTCCTCGCCGAGACCCTCGGCATCAAAGGCGGAGATCGGGTCATCATCTTCACCGAGTCGCGTGACACCGCAGAAGCCCTGACCGACTTTCTCTCCGAAGGATTCGCCGTCGAGCGTTTCGTCGGCCAGGGCGATAAAGAAGGCTCCTCGGGTATGACCCAGACCAAACAGACGGCTGTTCTCGAGGACTTCCGGAGGGGCGAATTCGAGGTACTCGTTTCGACGTCGGTCGCCGAGGAGGGCCTGGACGTGCCCGAAGTCGATTTGGTCTGCTTTTTCGAGCCCGTGCCCAACGCCATCCGCTCGATCCAGCGCAAGGGGCGGACTGGCCGCCAGACCGAGGGCAAGGTCGTGGTCCTGATGGCCGAGGACACGCGCGATGAGGCCTACTACTGGATCTCGAAGCGTCGCGAGAAGAAGATGGCCGCCGAACTCGAGGCACTCAGGGACGTCGCCCCGGACCTCGAAGCCGAGTTCGGGGCCCAGGCCGATCTCGGCGCGTTCGCCGGACCGTCGGATTCTGAACAGGGTGCTGACACAACTGAGACAGCACAGACCGGGGAAGACGAATCATCCGAGCCCGGCTCCACCGACGCCACCGGGTCGAATGCATCTCGTTCCGCAGACGGGTCAGGCGAGGGCCAGTCCGGCATCGGGGACTTCGATTCGGGGGAGAGCGAAGAGTCCGGCACGGAGGAGAACGAACCAGCGGACGAAAAGAGTGCAGGCGAAAAATCGAAAAACGGGGAAACGGAGGAAGGGAGCACGGAGGACAGGGAATCGGAAAACGGGGAAACGGAGCGGATCGTTGCCGAGGGGGGAAGGGACGGCCACGTCGAGATCGTCATCGACCAGCGCGAACTCGACGCGAGCATCGCCCGAACCCTCTCGACGATGGATGGCGTCGAAACTCGGCTGGAGACCCTCGAAGTCGGAGATTACGTCCTCTCAGACCGGGTCGCAGTCGAGCGCAAGACCATCTCAGATTTTCTCTCGACCCTGCTCGACGGCGGGGACCGGGCGCTCTTCGACCAGGCCGGGGACCTCGCCAGACACTACAGTCGGCCCGTCCTGCTCGTCGAAGGCGAGGGCGATCTCTACGGCGAGCGAAACGTCCACCCGAATGCCATCCGAGGCGCGCTCGCCAGTCTCGCGGTCGATTTCGGCATCTCGGTCCTCTTCACCCGTGACGAGTCGGACACCGCCGCCCTGCTCGAAACCATCGCCAAACGCGAGCAAGTTTCGCGAGACCGAGAGGTGAGCGTCCACGGCGAGTCGGCCGCGAAAACGCTTGCCGAACAGCAGGAGTACGTCGTCGCCGCCATCGCCGACATCGGGCCAGTTACGGCCAGATCGCTGCTCGAAGGGTTGGAAAGCGTCGAGGCCGTGCTCACGGCCGACGCCGAAACGCTCCAGTCAGTCGAGGGCGTCGGCGAAGTGACCGCAGAGCGGATCCGCGAGGTCGTCGGCAGCGACTACGAGCCACACTGAGATGGAAAAATGCGGTTACGGAACGACCGTGAACGAGAAAGGCAGTTACGGAACGACCGTGAGCGTGACGCGTTCGCTCCGGAGCACGGTCTCGGCGGCGCTCCCGAGAATTGCTCGTTCGACGGGCCCAGGTGGCTCCTCGTGGCCCATCACCACGTGGTCGTAGCCCCGCTCGGCGACCAGATCGAGGATGTCCTCCCCCAGTCGGTCCGCCGGGCGAAAGTCCAGATCGAGTTCGGGAGAGACCTCGAGTGTGGTCTTTACGTCGGCCGTATCGAGGATCCGCTCGGCCCGGTCGATGACCGGGGTCGCCGCTTCCGTCTCCGCCGTGGTGATGTGGACCGCATCGAGGCTCGCATCGAAGGCGGCGGCGAGTGTCGTCCCAAAGGAGAGGGCCCGGAACCCCACGTCCGTCCCGTCGATCGGGACCAGAATTCGTTCGATCTGCATCTTAGCGTCCCTGCAATGCGGATAGGGTCTCTGCGGCCTCTCGGGCCGCTTCCAGGAGGGCTTTGGCCTGGTTCGGGTCCTCGCTCTGTCGGGCCCGGTCGGACAGCGCGACGATCGTCTCGGAAAGCGATTGGGTTACCGCTGCCGGGGGTGTTGCCGCCTTCGCCGCTTCACCTCCCGCTTCTGCGGTTGCCTGGGATGTGGAACGCTGCGACGTCGTCCCCTGTTCTGCCGTACCTGTCGACGCCCTCCCGACGGACTCGTGTGGCTGGGTTTCTGAAGTTGTCTCGTCTTCCTCCCCAGCGGTTTCGCCCGCCTGGGATTCGGCAGGCTGCGCACCTGCGTCGTCCCCGTCGGCGGGCTGGGCCGCTGCCACCTCCCCGGTTGTGGCCGCCGACTCGGCAGTAGCCTCCGACTCAGCCGTTGGGTCCGACTCGGCAGTGGCCTCCAACTCGGCCTGGCAGGTCGGGCAGAACTCCTGGCCCTGGTGGCGGAAAATCGGCGAATTACAGGTTTCACAGTGCTTGTTCGTCATCGTCGCGCCCTGGAGGAGGAGTTGGCTCATTCGCTCGGTGACTTCACGGTCCGCCGAGTCGGACTCGTACTTTTCCCGGAGCCGCTGTCGCTCGGCCTCCTTATCGAAGTTCTCGCTCATTACCCGATAAATCGAGCCGGGACGGTTAAAATTGCGCGGCTGCCCCCGTCGGGCCCGTCCCCCGACTGATATGTGTGCAATCACCCCGTCGACGAGCCCGGCAGTTTTTATCCGGGGACAGACTACCTTCGCCCGATGCAGTTACGGAACCTGTCGGGACTGCCCGACGGGGTGGCCGAGCACTTCGCCGAGGCCGGAATCGAAGAACTCTACCCGCCCCAGGCCGCCGCCGTCGAAGCCGGCGTGCTTTCCGGCGAGAGCGTCGTGGCGAGCGTGCCGACCGCGAGCGGGAAGACGCTCGTCGCCCAGCTCGGCATGCTCTCGGCCATCGGCGGGAGTGCGGGCGGGATGGCCCTCTATATCGTCCCGCTGCGGGCCCTCGCGAGCGAGAAAGCCGCCGAGTTCGAAGCCCTCGAGCAGTTCGGCCTGGATGTCGCGGTCTCGACGGGCAATTACGAGAGTGATGGCGACTGGCTCGGGAACAGCGACATCGTCGTCGCCACCTCCGAGAAGGTCGACTCGCTCATCCGGAACGGCGCGGACTGGATCGCGGACCTCGCCACAGTCGTCGCCGACGAAGTCCATCTGGTGGACGACCGAAGCCGTGGACCGACCCTGGAAGTCACGCTCGCCAAACTCCGTTCGCGAGTCTCCGACCTCCAGGTTATCGCGCTCTCGGCGACCATCGGTAACGCCGAGGAGATCGCCGAGTGGCTCGACGCTTCGCTCGTCGATTCGGAGTGGCGGCCGATCGAACTCCGGACCGGGGTGCACTACGGCGACGCCCTCCACCTCGACGACGGCACCACCAGCGAGCTGCCGACGGGATCGAACGACCAGACCGAGGCGATCGTGGACGACACGATCGAGGAGGGCGGGTCGGCGCTGGTCTTCGTCAACTCCAGGCGGAACGCCGAGGCAGCCGCCCGGCGACTGGGGGCGGTGACCGAGCAGGACCTCACGGCCGCGGACCGGGAGGTACTGGGAGAACTCGCTTCGGAGATCCGATCGGTGAGCGACACGGAGACGAGCGACGACCTGGCGGCAGCCGTCGAAAACGGGGCAGCCTTCCACCACGCCGGGCTCGCTAGAGGCCATCGTACCCTCATCGAGGACGCCTTCCGGGACCGGGTGATCCGGGCCGTCGCTGCCACCCCGACTCTCGCCGCCGGCGTAAACACGCCCAGTCGACGGGTCGTGGTTCGGGACTGGCGGCGCTATGACGGGTCGACCGGCGGCATGGCCCCGCTTTCGACCCTCGAAATTCACCAGATGTTCGGACGGGCCGGCCGTCCGGGCCGTGATCCCCACGGCGAGGCCGTGTTGCTCGCGAACACCCACGACGAACTCGAGGAACTCTTCGACCGGTACATCTACGGGGAACCGGAGCCGGTCCGGTCGAAACTGGCCGCCGAGCCAGCACTCCGATCACATGTACTTTCGACGGTTGCAACCGGATTCGTGCGCACTCACGACGGGCTCCTCGACTTTTTGGGCGAGACGTTGTATGCCTCCCAGACGGACGACCCGTCCCGACTCGAAGTCGTGACCGAAGCCGTACTCGATTACCTCGAGGCAAACGACTTTCTCACTCGGGACGGCCCGGACCTGACCGCGACGCCAGCGGGTCACCTGGTCTCCCAGCTGTACCTCGATCCGATGTCCGCCGCGATCATCATCGACGGGCTGAAAGCCGGCTCCGAAGAGCCATCACCGATCGGCCTCTACCATCTCGTGAGCCGCACGCCGGACATGTACGAGCTCTATCTGAAGTCCGGCGACGCTTCCACGTTTACCGAAATCGCCTACGAACGCGAGCCCGAACTCCTCGGAAAGACACCTTCGGAGTTTTCCGAAGGAGAGTTCGAGGACTGGCTCTCGGCGCTGAAGACGGCAAAGCTCCTCGAAGACTGGGCCGAGGAATTGGACGAGGACCGGATCACCGAGCGCTACGGGGTCGGCCCGGGCGACATCCGCGGGAAAGTCGAGACCGCCGAATGGCTGTTGCAGGCGGCCGAGCGACTCGCCGCGGAACTCGATATCAGTTCGGCACCCAAGATTCGCGAGGCCCGCGTTCGGGTGGAACATGGCATTCGGGCCGATCTCCTCGATCTGGTCGGCATCCGTCACGTCGGGCGAAAGCGAGCCCGTCGGCTCTACAAAGCGGGATTCGAAACCCGCGAGGATCTTCGGCACGCGGAAAAAGACCGGGTGTTAGGTGCATTGAAAGGCCGGAAGAAGACCGCAGAGAAGGTCCTCGCGAGTGCCGGCCACCCGAATCCTTCACTCGAGGACGTCGAGGCAAGCACCGACGGGGCTGGCGAATCCGTGAGAGAGGCTGAGGCGGCCAGATCGGGCGATCGCGCCGACGATGCGTCGCGATCGGATGGGGCCCAGGCCAACCTGGGTGAGTTCGAGTGAGGACCGTCACCGGACAGGTGTCCATCGGGACCGGAGCCGAGGACGGTGAAAAAGGGGCATCGTCGGTGGGGGAATTCGAGACGCTTGAAGCGTTTCTCGATGCCCTCCGCACGATTGGCGACCGATACGACGTGCTGATTCAGGCCTTCGACGCCCGCTATATCACCGGCGACGGCCACCTCAGGGCAGCATTGGAGCACGCGAAGCGTTCGATGGAACGGAGGGAGAACGTCGCCGATGCGCTGGCCGTCGAAGTGCTACTGTATGCCGCCGGCCGCCGCCAGATCGACCAGGCGATGACGCTCGGCCTCGGCACGGGCGAGCAGTCAGTAATCGTGCTGATCGACGGGGACCGGGCCGACGACGCTGCAGCCGCAGTCCGTGAGCAGGTAGCCATCGGCCCCGTCGAACCAGACGAATCGGTGATCACCGAATATTTCGGCATTACCCCCGCGGAGCGACAGGCCACAACTGGAGACCTCGGGGCCCTCGTTCGCGAACGGGTCGCGCTTCTCGCCGTGCCCAAGGGACGGGAGGGGCCAGCCACCGCCCCCCCCCCCACAACATCTCACTGTTCATGTGGAAATGCCCCGGTGAC
>CAZJZA010000054.1:0-9852 GCA_964550355.1 uncultured Halobacteriales archaeon | reverse complement strand
AGCGGTCGAAGACGCTGTCGAGAGAAAGCGCTTAATCGCGGGAAAGTTACTCCTCGCTCCGGCCAGCCAGTGCTTCTGCCACGTTGGCCTCGATCTGGGGCTGTTCGTAGGCTGAGAGCAGGTTCTCGACTCGCTCGGTCGCCCGGTCGGGTACCGAGGGCGTTCCAGCATCGACCCACGAATCGTGGCTTCCGCGGAGCCCGATCGTTTCCTCGAACGCCGTCGCATCCGGCAATGTCTCGGGATCTCGCTCGTCGAAAAAGGTGGCTTTCGGACCGGCGGCCCGGATCGTCTCCAGTGAGAGGCCCGCTTCGAGTGCGTCCGTCAGGTCGGTCGCGTCGGTCTGGATCTGTCGAAGCAGGCAAATCCGTTCAGCGTCGAGGACCGTCTTCTCCGGAGAGACGGTCGCGTAGGTGTCGAGCCCGCCGGTCGCGTTCAGCAGCAGATCGGCCCCGGATTCGAGAGCCGATGTCAGATGATACACCGATTCGGCCCCGCTCTGCTCGTCGATGGCCTTCGCGTCGGTGGCCGCACCACTCCCGCGAGACGGAAGGCCGTAATAATCGGACATCGCCACGGTCACGTTCTGAAGCGCCGTTCCCTGGATGCCTGCCGAAACTGCCTCCGCGGCCCGGTCGTAGGTGGTTCCGGACCGTCCAAAGACCACGGGCGTCCCGGGGTTGACTAGTTGGACGAACACCACCCCGAAAAGCGATTCCGCCGTCACTTGCACTGCAGCCTCAGAAAGAGAGTGCGGGGCGGATGCGCCGGGAATGGCCCCCGACGAAACCGCGAGGGGCTGCCCGGCGCGAGCGAAACACAGCAGTCCATCGACCATCGGTTCGTTAAAAACCCTGGGCGAGCGGACGTGGAGAATTCCGAGCACGGACGGTTCGGTCAAGTCCGGTTCCTCGAAGGCGATTCGGGCCATTTCAAGGGACGCCGCTGCTTCCTCCCCTTTCCGGGCGGAGGCCACGATTGGCTTGTCGGTGCCGGTGAACAGCCGTTCGAGAAGTTCGTAGCCGACCGCCGCTTCCTCGTATCCGCCTGGATTCCCGGGCAGGGAGTAGCCCTCGGGGCTACAGAGGTCATAGCCGACGACATCGATCGCCTGTTCCTGGTGGGCTAGTTTGACGAGCGTCTCGAAATCCGACATCGTCGCTCGATGGCGGGGCTCGCCGGGGCGTTTGACGTATCGAGGCCCTCGGGTCGGGGCGATGACTGGCCGTCCAGAACCCACTATCACGCTCTTTTCGGGATCGCGGGCCCGCCAGTGGAACGACTCGGGGGCCGAATGGAGTGCCGATTCGACGATGTCGGGCGAAACGGTGACCCGTTCCCCGTCGACAGTCGCACCAGCGGCCGAAAGTTCCCGACGCGCTTGCTCGTGCTCGACCCGCATTCCGTCCTCTGCCAGCAATTCGATGGCGCTTTCGTGAATCGCCTCCAGGGCTGCCGGCGTGAGCGTTTCTGTCATGTCCAACCCCAGACAGCGACCGGGTATGGATCTTCGGGACTAGTCCGCTCGCTCCTCGACCGATTCGACGAGCATGCGGCTGTCACAGTCCGGACACTCCCAGCGAGTGGTCGGCCCAAATCCCATCTCCCCCCAGGCGACCGTCTCGTAGCCACAGCGGGGACAGGCGAGTTCCCATTTCCCGGGCTTCCAGGTAGCCTCCGGCACGAATTCGAGTCGGGTCGAGCGAAGACAGCCACCATACGCCCCCTGGCACTGGGTGTTCCCAAGCGTGGCGGCCGGCTCTGCCGGATCGACGTCCCGAACCGGCTGGCGGGTCCCACAGACCGGACATTCGTACACCGGCAGACTCACTCGAAAAGCACCTCCTGGACGAGTTGGCGGAGTGCGCGCCGGAGTTGTTCGGTTTCCGGTGGGACGGTTACCTGTCGATGGAACTCGCTTTCCCCCGCGGCCTCCTCGGTGGTGAGATTGACGCCGAGGACCGGGACGGTAAACCGGTTCAATGCGTCCCGGTACCGGTCTGGTTCCGAGGGGCGGCCGTCGGTGACGACGATCACAAATCGTGTTCCAGTCGCCTGTTTGAGATACTCCCGGGCGATATGCAAGGTGTCCGTCAATGGCGTCCCACCCCCGACGTCCCCGTGATAGAGACGCCCTGCTGCGCGGTCGACGTCCCGATCCACCGGCTTGGCCAGCCGGACCTCCTTATCGAGGAGTTCGAGTACCGATACGTCGACGTCGACTGCTTCGAGGGCGACTGCGAGCATCCCCATCGCCTGCTCGGCGACCCGAATGTGCTGGCGCATGCTACCGGAGCGATCGAGCACGAAGAGACAGCGATAGTCGGTTTCGTCCGGTTTCTCCCGTCGTTGTTTCACCCGCCGATCGCCCGTGGCGTGGCGGTGCAGGGCAGCCGGATCGAGACGGCCCCGGCGTTGATTTCGCTGGATTTTCCGCTTTCGCTCCTTCTGGAACCGATTGTGAAGGACCCGAGCGAGACGGGTGCCGTCGGCTTCTGCCGCGGCCTGGGTCGGTTCGTGGGGCTCTGGATCGTCGGTCGGGATCAGGACTCCCTCGCTTTCGAGTTCCGTCTGGGCGGCCGTGACGGCGGCCTGGAGTTCCTCCAGAGTCTCCTTTCGCTCGTCCACTGATTCGCCCTGCCAACGCTGGGCGGCGATTTCGGCTGCGAGATCAGTCGAGAGTTGGGTGGCCATGTCCTCGGCCTGCTCCTCATCACTATCCCTGGTCCGACTCGACTCCACCGCCTGATCACTGGTTTCGGCGATCTGCGTTGCTGGGGGCGAGTCCTTTCCGTCGCTTTTCCCGATCGTGTTTGGTGGCTCGGGGCCAGTCTCGACAGGTGGGATCGGTTCGGGGGATCCGTCCTGGACTCCCTGAGCCGCATCGTCAGGCATCCCCCAGAAATCACCGGACCAGGCGGCGACCTGGGCGCGGCCATCGGCATCAGCCTCGTCAATCGCCGACCGGACCGACTCGAAACAGTCGAACGCAAGACGATTCCGGGCGACGGGGTCCGCCACGTCGCGAAAGGCCAGTTTCGTCTCCTCGATGGCGGGAAGCACCGACGTCTCGAATCGCTCGCGATCGGCAGGGGTGCAAAAGTGGTGGTTCCCGTCCGTCGGGTCGAGCAACTTCAAAAGCGGCCCTGCCTCGATCACCGTCCCGTCCATGACCGCGAGCACCGCAGCCTGGGTCATCGGGTAGACGAGTCCTCCATCAGGATCCGGGATTCCGGGCCCGGCGGCGTGCAGAAGATTTGCCCGCACCGTTCGAAACCAATTCCCGTAATTCGGCCACCGCTCCCGGATCACGCCCTCAATCGCCGCGTCCTCGAAGGCATTCCAGAGGGCCGCGGCGACGGGTCGATGCCCCGCATCGATGGCCTGGAGTCGCTCCTTTACGTCGACGAAATCCGTGTAATCGAGGTGGGAGATTTCGTGCAACACCCGCACCCGCTGGACGAGCAGGTCCCACTCGCGATCAGCATAGTTCGTTACAGGCTGCTCGACCGGTGCACCGGAGAGGAGAACGGTCGCATTCGATTCGCCGGATTCGATGGTGGCCGGCGGGTGGACCGAATCGATCCGGACCTCGAGATCCCAGCGCCCGGTCCTGATTCGTGCGTCGCGCTGGAGGCGATCGGCTCGGGCCTCGCTTTCCCGCAGGGCTGACGCCTTGGCTTCGAGATGGGCCGACACGTCCTCCGGATCGGTCTCGCTGTGTAAGCGCATCTCAGAGTTCGGCGGTGATGGTGTCCCGGATCGTGGCCTTATCGAGTTTGAGGGTGGCGTGGCCGACCAGCACGAGGCGTGCTGCCTCGCCGATAGGCATGAACTGCGCTTTGGGGCCGGCCATCTCGATCACTTTCAAGAGTTCCCGGTGGCTGATCGGCGTCTCGAGTTCGCCACGGCGGTGGGCCTCCCGGAGCCGTTCGGCCACGACCGTCAACCGGTGGGCCGTCTCCGCGTCGACGCCAGTTTCCTCGATCAACAGATCGGCCTCGTCTTCGGGCGGGAGATACTCGACCGGGAGGACGACGAATCGAGAGCGAAAGGCGTCGTTCATCTCGCTCGTCCCGGCATACGAGAGGGGGTTCGCCGTGCCGACAAAGCGGAAGGCGGGGTGGATGTACGGTCGGAGGTGTATTGCGGGTTTCCTTATGGGGACCGGCGGCAGGAAGATCAGCGTGCGCCTGGCGCACAGAAGGGTCTCCCCCCATCGGCCGGCCTCCTCGCAAATAGCATGAAGGTGAGAGGTGATGTCCCCCTCTGCCATGTTGATCTCGTCGGCCACGAAGATCCAGCCGAAGAGGGCCGCCTTCGCAAGTTCTCCCAGAACGTAAACGGTATCGCCGCCCACCAGATCCTTCTCGCCGATGAGATCGAAGACGGTCGTGTCCGCCCCGAAATTCATCCGGGTGACCGGTCGATTGGTCCGCCCGGCAAGCGTCAGCACTGCCGTATTCTTTCCGGTCCCCGCCTCTCCCTCGAGGAGGACCGGTTTGTCCAATTCACCGAGCGCCCGGGCGATGATTTCCGCTGAATCCCGGCTTCCAGTCATCGCCGATGGGTGGTATTCCGTCCGAACGTTCGGGACCTGCTGGGGGCCCGGGTCGCGGACTGGCAAGCCATAATAAGTCGAGTCCGTCGGCGGGCCGACCAGGTGGGACCCCGGATCGACCGTGACCCGGATTCCGGCGAGGTCGTGGTACTCCGTCGGGCCACCAGCCAGCCCCTCAGTCATCGTGTCCCTCTCAGATCGGAGCGGTGGCGGCACCAGTTCTGGTGAGTCTTATTCGCTCGCATCGTCGATCCGGCCATCGATATCACGTATACCGGGTCTTGGCGGCCACGGATAGAAATGCTTCGGCCGAGGCGGGCTGCTTTTGCGAACAGGGAAAACGGCAATCCAACCGAGCGTTACAGACGCTTGTTCCATTTCTCGGTTTGGAATTTCGAGCCAGCCAGTTCCCGTGCCGCATCGAGGGTTTCCTGTTCGTAGGAGGTCGGCCGGGCGCCATATGTCGAATCGGCAGCCAATTTGAGGGAGTCGATGACCGTTCTTCTGGACCCATCGACGTGATCCGTGATGCGGGCGACCCGCTTTTCGGCTGACTTGACGGCCTTATCGGAGACTTTCTCCTTGCCAATCCGGAGGGCTTTGAGCATCGCTTCGAGGTCGAGGCTGTAGCTCATCGTGGTGTGGTGCAACACGGCGTTTCCGGAACGAAGTTGGGCCGAGCCGCCAATTTTACCCTGCGGGTGGCTAATGTCGTTGAGCGGTTCGTGAAACGCCGACAGACCCGCGTCCTGGAGGCCCTGCAGGGCCCACTCGTCGAGGACTTCGTAACTCTCCTCGATGTCGTCCGGGACGTCGTCCTCTTTGAGATACATCGAATACGTGATGACGTCACCCGGTTCGGCGAACATCGCCCCGCCGCCCGTGATGCGCCGCACCACGTCGATGTCTTCCTCCTCGATGTAGTCGGTCGCCACCTCGTCGGCGTAGGCCTGGAACCGGCCCAGCGGGATGGCCGGGCCCGTCCGGTACCAGAACCGGACCGTCGGCTCGATCTCGCCCGAAGCGAGACGGTCCAGAAGCACCCGATCGAGAGCGTGGTGCATCGGCTCGGAAAATTCACCCTCGTCAATCAGCCTGACCGTCATTGGAGCGCCTCCACTGTCACCCCAGCCAGGTCCGCCGCGTCGAAGCCGACGAGTTGGGCCTCGACCGTCGAAATGTCCTCGATTAACTCCCCGGCTGAGACATTTGACGGATGGCCCTCGATGGCCGCTTCGAGGTCGGCCAGCGCCTCGGGGGGTTCGAGGAAGAAGTCACCCGTGATCTCGACGTTCTCAATCGTGTCCCCGAACGTAACCTCGACCCGGACGAGTTTTCCATCTGGTACCTTGACGGATTCGGTCGCCTGCATATCTTTTTCCATGGACTCACAATCCTTGTACCCGCCGATCCCGGCGGGATGTGGTCTCTCGAAGCGAGCCAGGAGAGTTCGGGCTTCTCCGCCACCGGAGGATTCATCCCGTCGAACCTCTCATGGTCGAATATGCCGGAATCGGAAGTGACGTTGCCGGATCGGGTCACAAGTGATATCGACCGTTTCGTGGAGTCAGGCGAATTTTTGAACTGGGATCAGGCCGTAGAGGAGCTGCTCACGCTCGGACTGTCGGCCTACCAATCCGATGAAGAAGTCGGGACCGAAGAATCGGTGTTCACCGGGACCGTCGACGATCAACAGGACCCCGCGATTGCGGACGACGATCCGGGTTCTGACCGAATGTATTGATCGGGACAGTCCATCCGACCAAGGTACGGTGCTTATCGGGTCGAGACAGTTCCGTCCGTTGCGGGGCGCTTACCCGATCGAGACAGTTTCGTCTGCGTGCTCGATCAGCGACACTAACTCGTCCATCCCTGCTCTTGGCCGAAGGTCGTCTTCTTCCATGTCGCGATGGTCGAGACAGCGGTCACAGGCCAACAGGTCGCCGCCCTCGAGGACGAATTTCCGGATGATTCCGTGGGGGTTCACGTCGTCCCCAGCGGGCTGATCCGGTGCTTCGACGCCGTCACCGAGTAAGTAAGCCGTTACTTCGTGGCCCGATTCCAGTGCCGTATTTCCCAGGTGAAACCCATTCCAGACGGCGCCCGGATCCTTCGTCTCGACGATGAGCCCGAGATGCATATCGGGACTAGTACACCGCAGAATAAGGACGAACCGATCCCGGCGACTCAGGGGTCAGGGTCTCGCCGTTTCGATGGCCTGCTCCAGATCGGCGATGATGTCCGCTGGATCTTCGAGACCCACGGAAAGCCGGATCAGGTCGGGTTTCACGCCCGCATCGGCCAGTTCCGAATCCGAGAGCTGCTGGTGGGTGGTCGAGGCGGGGTGGATGATCAACGTCTTGGCGTCACCGACGTTGGCAAGCAGGCTTGCGAGGTCGGTCGACTCCACGGTCCGCTGTGCAGCGTCGTACCCGCCTTCGATTCCGAAAGTGAGCATGCCTCCGTAGCCGCCATCCAGATACTTATCGGCGTTCTCCGACGTTTCGTGGCTGTCGAGACCAGGATACGTGACCCATTCGACGGCCTCGTGGTCCGCGAGGTACTCTGCGACGATCGCCGCGTTCTCGCTGTGACGGGCCATTCGTAGCGGAAAGCTCTCGAGTTTCTGGAGGGTGACCCAGGCGTCAAAGGGGGATTGCTGGTTCCCCAGATCGCGAAGTCCCCTGGCGATCGCGGCATAGGTGAAGGCGGCATCGCCGAAGCGTTCGGAGAAGTTCACGCCGTGATAGGCCGGGTTCTCGCCACCGATTTCGGGATAGGAGTCGGCGTGCTCGGCCCAGGGGAAGGTTCCGGCGTCGACGATGACCCCGCCGATGGTCGAGCCGGCCCCGTGGAGCCACTTCGTCGTGGAGTTCCAGACGAGGTCCGCGCCGTACTCGATCGGGTTCGAGAGATAAGGCGTCGCGAAGGTGTTGTCGACGAGCAACGGCGTCCCGTTCTCGTGGGCGATGTCGGCGATCTGTTCGATGTCCGGAGTGACCAGCGCCGGATTGCCGATGGTCTCGATCAGGACGTATGCCGTGTTCTCGTCGATGGCCTCCCGGTACTCGTCGTACGCGAGCGTATCGACAAAGCGCGTATCGATGCCCCGCCTTGGGGCGGTGTGGTTCAGGTAGGTATGAGTCCCGCCGTAAAGCGAGGAGGCGGCGACGATGTTGTCCCCGCTCTCGGCGAGCAGGAAGGTCGTCAGATCCAGCGCGGCCATCCCAGAGCCGGTTACCGTCGCGCCAACGCCGCCCTCGAGGGAGGCCAAGCGGTTCTGAAGCGTTTCGACTGTTGGATTCATCAGCCGCGAGTAGATGTACCCGGGTTTTTCGAGCGCGAATTGCGCTGCGGCGTCCTCCGCGTCCGCAAACTCATAAGAGGTCGTCTGATAAATCGGTGGTGCACGTGATCCGGTCGCTGTATCGGCCTCTTGGCCCGCGTGAATCGATCGGGTGTGGATGCCTCGGTCGGTTTCCTCTGTCATCAATTCGATCAAACGGTGACTGGGGGATAAATCTGACGAATAAAGTAAGTGAAGAATATGCATTATAGTAATACCAACCCGCGTATGAGAGTTTTCACTCGAAACAATATATGAGAACGAGATCTGAAAACTGCAGGATCGGCCCCGATCGGCTTACTCCAGCGGGAGAACCTGTTCGACTTCGATGATCTCGTCGCTCGGGGCGACGTCGATGGCACCGGATTCCTCGTAAATCTCGACGACGGTCTCGACATCCGGTGCCTTCCATTCACAGATGCCCATCCCGTCCTCGTTTGCGAAGGTGCCCTTGAATTCTACGTCGTCGTACTGTGCGACCGTTTCGACGACGTTTGCTTGGAGTTCTTCAAGTTCCTCTCGGGAGGCATCCGGGAGCCGACCGTCCTCGGAATACCGCATCGTAATGATTCGTGCCATTATGGGATCTCAATCTGACGGTTCGTCCGACTCGACCATAGTTCCGCCCGTTCGTTCTTTCCACTGTCACAAAACCGCAAACAACCAGCCGAGGTCCCCGGCCCGAGGTACTTATTCACCCACCCCACCGAGGTGGGAGTATGAAATCGGTGCCAACAGCCACCGGGATCCTCGCCTCGCGACTCGAGGCGATCCCGGTGGACAGTGACCCGATTCGCTCTGTGGTCGGCGGCGAGGAGCTTGTTCTCGTCGAAACCGAATCTGGGGCCAGCGGAATCGCGATGCGACCTAGTCAGGAACTACCCGCGGTCGAAGGCGACGCCGTGTCCGAGGTCCTCACACGGGGTGTCGAAGCGACCGACCCGGCCGACCGGGCCCTCGCCGTCGCGACCCTGAACGCGATCGACCCACCAGACAGGACCGTGCCCGGGTTGGACCCGTTCCGTCGCCTCGATCCGGCGGTCGAACGAGTGGCCATGGTCGGGCTCTTCGCACCGGTCCTCAAACGACTCGACGCGGCCCACATCGACGTGTTCGAGCGCGATCCGGCGGCCATGGATGTTCCCGAGGATCTTGCGACGGGACTCGACGTGGCACTGTATCCCCCACGGAACGCCGTCGACCGGCTGCCCGAAGCCGAAGTCGTCTACCTTACCGGATCGACGCTGGTCTGGGGCGGGATCGAGACCTACCTCGAGGCGGCACGTCCCGGGCAAACGATCGTGCTCGTCGGCGCGAGCGCGTCTTTCACCCCGGACCCGCTCTTCGAGGCCGGCGTTTCGATGGTCGCCGGGGCCAGCGTCGAGGACCCCGTCACCGTTCGACGGGCGATCGGCGACGACCAGTCCGAAGCCAACCTCCACGACGAGGGGCTGTCGAAGTGGGCCGCCGTCGATCCGGGCCTGGCAAACGTCCCCGGTCTCGATCTCGTTTGATCCCCACAGGTTGGTGATTTCCGCGGGAATGGAACGGCCCAAAGACAACGCCTTAGACCCGATAGCGACGATATCCGTTCGATGCCACCCGAATCCTTCGAACCCGACGTGGCGTGGTTTCGCGAAGTCGCCCCCGCCGGAATTCCCACCCGGGCGTCGACGGTCATTTCGGGCCCCGGGGGGTCCGGGAAGCCTCTGATAGGATTTGCCGTCCTCGACGCCTGGCTCGCGGCCGGGGGAAAAGTCGTCTACCTGTTGACGAACTCCGGGGTAGATTTCGTCTATGAGACGATGGACCTGCTCTACGACACCGATCGCGAGACCATTGAGAAGGGGGTGCAATTCGTCGAGTTCGACCCCACCATGAAGGCGGGGATCGACGCGATCGAGACCACCGGAGACGGGAGCATCCGCGGAAACCTCCTGGACCC